>PKYJ01000034.1 GCA_003132605.1 Peptococcaceae bacterium
TCTGTGTCGAGGGGATGCGATGCGCGCAGGATGATAGCGGAGCTTTTTACCGGGCCAAGGGCATTAGCCGATGGCCTGGTTTTTTGAGTAGCGCCATCCTGAAAAGTGGACAATATCGAGAGGGGGCCGGCCTGTTTGGTTAATCCTTGATGGAGGGATTGAAGTGCCGTTTTGTTCTGTATGCGGGAAGGAAAACGATGAGCAGGCGCCGTTCTGCGATAACTGCAGGGCACCTCTCCCGGACGGATCAACGATAGGCGCTCAGCCTCAAACCGATCAGAATGAGCGTATGACCGGTGCGCCCCGCGGGAGCGCCAGGCCTATTAACCATGCAGTACTGATCCTGGCCGGAATTATAGTGCTGCTCTGCATCTACTTTGTTTACACTCGTTCGTCCGCGCATGACATCACCACCACCGTGGCCGGCACTGGAACACAGGGCTATACCGGCGATGCGGGACCAGCCACCGGCGCAGAGCTGAATTACCCCATGGGCGTGGCGTTTGATTCCTTCATCAAAGCCGGACAGATCGGGGTTCTGCCTTCCAGCTTTGCAGAAGCGATTGCGCCTGCAACGGGCGAACGCAATATTATCGTTCAGAAATACGAAGAGATCGATGACGCTCTGGTCTACGACAGCATCAAAGAAACTTTGAAGATGTTTAACGAATATCGGGAATATTGTCTCGCTTTTTTGGCGAAGAGAGAGTAGAAAGGCGAAATCCCACCTCTGGGCCCGGCCTATTTGCCCACATCATAGATATAGGCGGGTATTTCCGTGCTGGCCGCACCCAATTGCAGGTTGGACCCTTTAGTCTCGGCAAAATAGTATTTGTTCCCTTTGTATAGATAGTAACTCAGGCTCTCATTGGGAACCTGGCTGTCGCTGAAGACGACGCCCACCGCCATGTGCCCCTGTTCACCGGATGTACCGGAGAAATAGAGCAGGGCCGCTTTGTACCCCAGGCTATTTAAAAGACCTGCCAGCAGGATCGATTTATCTCTGCGGCTGCCGCCATCGATCAGCGTTTGCGCGGGCAGTTCCGGAAAGGCGGTCAACTTGTAAGGGATAGCGTTCCCGACAAAGCTCTGCACAAATTCTGCCTCATGGAAATAGTCACACCCGACAGTTTTGGCGGTGGCGCCCAGAGCTACGGCCAGGTCATTAACCCAGGGAGCATTAGACGCATCGTAGACCCAGGAAGTCAGATCGCCGTTATTTGTTGCCGCATCGGCGAAAATCAGGGTCTTTTCATCGGCTGCCACGGTGCTGGTCAGCTCATTCTGTGTATTGGCGTCACTACTGTAATATTTATTCAGGTCTTCATTCACCTGCCGGTCCCACTGCAGCAGATTATAACCTCGCGCCGCGTCGCTCGGTACTTCCACGTGCCATTTATAGTCCACGCCATCGTAGGTCCATTCCAGGTCACTGCCGGTGGTCTGTATGCCGACCCAGTGAACCGGAGCGACTTCGACGCTCTGACCCGCCACGGACACCACTACGGTGGCGCCGGTGGAACTGGTCTCGTCCTGGTCGTCGATCGCGTACAGGGTCACCTGATGCGACCCGGCATCCAATTGATAGCTAAACTTCTCCGTGGCGTTCACCTGGTTCCCGTCGATCTGCCACAGGTAGCTCAGGCCGGAGCCGGTGCTGGCAGAGGCGTCAAAACTCACCAACGCCTCCTGCCCCTGGGCCACGGAGAGTTGCAACTGCTGGCCGTCGCCGGCGCTCTGGCCGCCGGACTGGATCTGCAGGTGGGCAGCCGTCGGCCCTCCGTTCAACTGCGCCTGGGAAGAGGCAAAAACAAGAGGGGCGCCGAAAAGTAAGAGCGCAAAACAGACAACTGCTCCCAAAAGCCATTTCTTCACTCTTGACTGACCCCCATTTTAACCGTTTAAAGAGCAGCGGACTCCTGCTTGTGCATATTTAGACTTTAGTTGCCAAATTCCTGCTTTGTGAGGAAAACATTCGGTGAAATTTTGATTAAACCGGCGAATCTGTTCATGAAACAGTGGCGGCCTTTGCTGTATAGGGCTGCCATGGAAAGTAGACAATATCGACAAGCGGGGGTATGATGGAAAATATATACACATCATATGAAAATAATGGGGGTAAGCGGGTGCTTGATAAATCGGAACTCGAGGAGATCCTGCGGGTAGCGCAGCGGGGGAGTGATTTTGCCGAGGTCTTCATGGAGCGGACGGAGTCGACCCGGATCGGCTGCGAGGCCCGGCAGATCGAGCGGGTGATCTCCGGCCGGGAGCAGGGGGCCGGGATCAGGGCGGTGCATGGAGAAAATACCGCCTACGGCTACACCAACGCCCTGGACAAGGAGAGCCTGCTCAGGCTGGCCGACCAGGTAGGCCGGGCCGCTCAGGCCGGAGAGGTGTCGCCGGTGGCGCTGCAGCGGCGGGAGTCTCCGGTAGATCTGCCGGTGGCCCGGCGTCCTGACGCCACACCGGTCGAGGACAAGGTGGCCCTGGTCCGGGAGGCCGAGGAGGCGGCCCGGCGCCAGGACGAGAAGCTGCTGCGGCAGGTTACGGTGGGTTATGCGGATACGATCCAGCAGGTGACCATCGCCAACACCGAGGGCGTCTACGTCGAGGACGAGCGGGTGCGCTGCCGCATGTCGGTGAACGCCGTGGCCGCCGAGGGGACGGTAATTCAGACCGGCTACGACTCCGTTGGCGGAACAAGGGGTGAAGAGCTGTTCGACGGGGAGAAGCCGGCAGACCTCGGGCGGCAGGCGGCCAGGAGGGCGCTTCTGATGCTGAAAGCCCGCCGGGCGCCGGCGGGGCGCATGGCGGTGGTGCTGTCCGGCGAGGCCGGTGGGACGATGGTCCATGAAGCCTGCGGCCACGGCCTGGAGGCGGACCTCGCCCAGAAGAACCTGTCGGTCTATTCGGGAAAGAAGGGCGCCCAGGTCGCCTCGGAACTGGTGACGGTGGTGGACGACGGCACCCTGCCGGGGCGGTTCGGGTCGTTCCGGTTCGACGACGAGGGAAACCCCGCCCAAAAAACCGTTCTGATCGATCAGGGCATCCTGACTGGTTATATGCACGACCATATTACTGCAGCCAGGGATGGGGTGGCGCCGACCGGCAACGGGCGCCGGCAGTCCTTTCAGCACCGCCCGATCCCCAGGATGTCCACCACCTACCTGGCCCCCGGGGAGACCCCGCCCGAGGAGATTATCAGGGAGACGAAGTCCGGGCTGCTGGTGCGCCATATGGGCGGCGGCCAGGTGAACACCATCAACGGGGACTTCGTCTTCGATGTGCCCGAGGGCTACCTGATCGAAAACGGCGAGGTGACGGCGCCGGTGCGGGGAGCGACCCTGACCGGCAACGGCCCCGATGTTCTGAAGCAGATCGACCTGGTGGGTAAAGATTTCGGGTTCTCCCTGGGGATCTGCGGCAAGGAGGGGCAGGGGGTTCCGGTCTCGGACGCCCAGCCGACAATCAGGATACCGTCCCTGGTCGTGGGCGGTATCATCGAGGATGATATCGTGGAAGAGGGTGAGGGCGATTAGGACCTCAACCGGAATGACCGGGCGGGACCTGGTCAACGCAGTGGTGGATGAGGCCCGGCGCAGCGGCGCCGAGGCGAGCGAGGCCTATTTCGAGCGCAGCGAGGATGTCACCATCGAGGTCCGGGACGGCGCCATGGAAAATCTCAAGGTGGCCCAGGAATCGGGAGTGGGCATCCGCATTCTCCGGAGCGGTTGTCTGGGGTTTGCCTATACCTCCGACCGGTCCTGGACGGCCCTGCGGGAGGCCGTCGACGCCGCCCTGGCCAACGCCCGGGTGGCCAGCAGCGACCCCTTCAACAACCTGCCGAAGCCGCCTGCGGCATACGCCGGGATGAACCTGGGAGATCCCCGCCTGAAAGAGATCCCTCTGGAGGATAAGATAGAACTGGCGCGCCGGATCGAGAGGAGCGGACGGGCCTACGACCCCCGCATCCAGATCACCGAGCAGGCTGCTTACGAGGAGTCGCACTACCAGGTGAGCATCGCCAACTCTCTTGGCGTGTCGGCCTCGGATGAGGGCAGTTTCTGCGGCGGCGGCGCCTCCCTGGTGGCTGGCGCGGACGGTGAGCAGCAGTCCGGATTCGGCATCCAGTATACCAGGAACTACGCCGAGCTTGACCCGGAGGCGATCGGGCGCGAGGCGGCCTTCAAAGCGGTCCGCCTGTTGGGCGCCAGGCGCCTGCCAACGAAGCGGGCCGCGGTCGTTTTTGACCCCTACGTGGTCACCAATTTTCTGGCGGTGCTTTCCTCGGCCCTGACGGCGGAAGCGGCGCAGAAGGGTCGCTCCCTGTTTGCGGGAAAAGTGGGCGAGCGGGTGGCGGCCGCCGGAGTCACCGTCATCGACGACGGCGCCCTGCCGGGCGGCCTGATGAGCGCTCCCTTCGACGGGGAGGGGGTACCCAGCCGGCGCACCATCCTGATCCAGGATGGCAAGCTGACCGGATTCTTGCAGAACTCCTATACGGGCGCCAAGGACGGCCTGGCTTCCACGGGCAACGCCAGCCGGGGCTCCTACAAATCGACCCCGGAGCTGGGCAGCACCAACTTCTACCTGGCGCCGGGAGAGCTGACGCAGGAACAGATTATCAGACAGACGGACGAGGGCATCTACCTGACCGACGTCATGGGAATGCACACCGTAAACCCTATTTCCGGGGATTTTTCCGTGGGGGCGGCAGGAATTTGGATCGAACATGGCGAACTTACAACACCGGTAAGGGGTATGGTAATAGCTGGCAACATGCTGGAGTTGCTGGAAGGGATCGATGCGGTCGGCAGTGACCTGCGCTTTTTTATCGGCAAGGGGGCGCCTACCGTGAGGGTGGCCAGGCTGACCATCAGCGGCCAATAAGGACGCCGTCCCGGATGGCGGGACCGTCTGCAAGGAATTGAAGCGGCCTGTGCGCCGCAATCTTTCAGGCCGGGCGTAAGCCCGGATGCGGCGGAGGTGAAACGGATGCCGCGTATTATAGTGCTGCACGGTCCCAACCTCAACCTGACCGGGGTGCGGGAACCGGAGATCTACGGGGCGGGCACGCTGGCGGATATTGACGGGGAACTGCAGCGGCAGGGAGAGGCCCTGGGCATCGAGGTGGAGTGCTTTCAATCCAACCACGAGGGTGACCTGATCGACAGGATCCACGAGGCCGGGCGGTGCTGTGACGCCATTATCATCAACCCGGGCGCCCTGACCCATTACAGTTTTGCCTTGCAGGATGCCCTGAGGGCGGTTGGCCTGCCTGTGGTCGAGGTACACATGAGCAATATCTATGCCCGGGAGGTCTGGCGCCGCCGGTCGGTGATCGCTCCTGTCGCCAGCGGTCAGATTACCGGCTTTGGAAGCCAGAGTTATTCCCTGGCCCTGACTGCCGCCAGCCGGCTGATTGAGAGGCGGGAAGCGGGTGGGCGCCCGCTGTGAGCGGGCGCGGAGATGAGAAAAGGCATGGAACGAGCCAATGCCAACAAGCTCTCACGTCCGACCTCGCCCCTCACACCTCTCAGATGAGAGGCAAGAGGCGGAAGGTTGGAAGCGAGAAGGCCAGGAGGCTCGGAAGGCTCAGGAACCTGATGGAGAGACAGAACCTGGATGCCCTGCTGGTCACCAATCCGGACAACAGGAGATACATCAGCGGGTTTACCGGAGAAGGGCTGCTCCTGATCACACGCGACGATACCTGCCTGGTCACGGACGGACGCTATGCCACCCAGGCCGGGTTGGAAGCTCCGGATTGGAGGGCGTTGCCTTCTAAAACCTTATCATCCAAGGCTCTGGCGGAGGTCTGCCGGGAGCAGCATCTGACGAGGATCGGATTTGAAAAGAACGATGTTACCTACCAGCAGTTCGAGAAGTTCCAGGCCGACTTCAGCGGCCTGGAACTGCGCCCGGTTCTGGGGCTGGTGGAAAGCCTGCGGCTGATCAAGGATGTCGATGAGATCGCCATGATCCAGGAGGCGGGGGTCGTCGCCGGGGCGGCTTTCTACTATGCGATCGGGCATATCTGCTCCGGACAGACCGAGCGGGAGATCGCCAGCCGCATCGATTATTTCCTGCGCAGCCGGGGCGATGGCCCGCCGGCCTTCGAGACGATCGTGGCGGCGGGGGAGCGTGGGGCGATGCCTCACGGGCGCGCCACGCCTGACAAGATCAGGAGCGGCCAGATGGTGGTGATCGACTTCGGGGCATGCTGCCAGGGGTATATGTCGGACATCACCCGTACGGTGTGCATTGGCCGGTTCGATGCCTTGCAGCGCCAAGTCTACGGGGTCGTGCTGGAGGCGCAGCTCAGCGCCCTCGATCACGTCAGGCCGGGTGTGATTGCCAGCCAGGTGGACGAGGTGGCGCGGCAGGTGATCACCGGGGCGGGATTCGGCGATTATTTCACGCACGCCCTGGGACATGGCGTAGGCTTGAATATCCACGAGGCGCCCCGACTCGCTCCCAAACAGGAGATAGCCCTGGAGGCGGGCATGGTCACGACGGTGGAACCGGGGGTCTACATCCCCGGGTGGGGGGGCGTTCGCATCGAAGACACCGTTCTGGTGACGGAAACCGGGTGTGAGGTCCTGACCCCTGTAGCCAAGGACTTTATGGTGCTCTGAGATAGGGCGCCCAGCGCTCAACGGGCATATTTTCCTGCATAGCAGACTGAATTGGATCACGGGGTGAAAACATGGGGGTATCGCGTGATTCCTACCTGTGATTCCTTACAAATTTCATTGAGCGCTGGAAAATGGTATTATGGTAGCAATGAGGAATATCAGCTAGGGTATTTTGAGACACGCTGCGTCAAAATCTATGAAAATAGATAAACTGGGGCAGATTACTATTTAGCAGCCTGTGACAAGGAGAGGAAACCTGCCAGGACATGATTTCCACAAATGATTTTCGCACCGGTTTGACCATCGAGGTCGAGGGAAACGTCTGGACAGTGGTTGATTTTCAGCATGTCAAGCCGGGCAAGGGTTCGGCCTTTGTACGCTGCAAGCTGAAGAATCTCCGCACCGGCGGCGTTGTCGAGAGGACCTTCCGGGCAGGAGAGAAACTTTCCCGCGCCTACCTGGAACGCAGGGAGATGCAGTACCTGTACCGGGAGGGGGATTCTTTCGAGCTGATGGACAACGAGAATTATGAACAGACCAGCCTCAGCGGGGAGCAATTGGGTGACAATGTCAAGTATCTCAAGGAAAACATGAATCTTTACCTGCTGACCCACAACGGCAACCTGATCGGGGTCGAGCTTCCGAATACCGTGGAGCTTGAAGTGGTTGCCACCGATCCGGGACTGCGCGGCGATACCGCTACGGGAGGCGCCAAGCCGGCCACCCTGGAGACCGGGCTGATCATCCAGGTGCCCCTGTTTATCGATACGGGCACCGTGATCAAGGTTGACACCAGGAGCGGGGAGTACCTGGAACGAGCGTGACCCTGTTTTTAAGGATCAAGTCAAAGACGAGTCAGGGAGGTATACCCATGGATGATTTGCGCAAGCGGATTGCTTACCTGCAAGGATTGGCTGAGGGGTTGAAGTTGGAGGAAGGCAAGGATGAGGCCCGGGTTATTAAACAGATGATCGATATTCTAGCCGACCTGATCGACAAGGTGGAGGAGGTCGAAGCCGCCCAGGAGGACCTGGAGGATTACCTGGAGAGCATTGACGAAGACCTCGACGATGATGATGAAGACGGGGANNAGACGGGGACGACGATGATGACGGGGATGAGGACGACGACCTGGACGATGAGGATAAGAATGGCGCCGATGAAGATGATGACGAGCTGGGCAGCATTTCCAAAGAAGAGTTGAATTACGTAGAAGTGGAGTGTAAGAACTGCCACGACATCATCTGCTTTGAAGAGGATCTGCTCCACGACGACGATATCGTCGAGATCACCTGTCCCAACTGCAACCAGGTGATATTTGTGAACGACGGGTCGATGCCGCTGCCGGAGGGCGGCGGAAAGGCCAAGAAGAAACCCGATCAGGGCGAGTCGGAGAGCGAAGACATCTAACTGATGCTTTCTTCCCGAGGAGGTTGAATAATGAAAACCACTCGGTATTTTGAAGAGCAGGTCTTACGATCGTCGGGCGGGAAAGC
>PKYJ01000062.1 GCA_003132605.1 Peptococcaceae bacterium
TTTTCAGGAGTTCAGCTTATCCGTAAAGGCAAAGAATCATGCACTGGTCATTTCTCGCTAAAACGATTCAACACGATTGCCTTACTGATCGGTTTTGTCGTCGGAATATTTTCTGGTCTGCTGGCAAATGGAGGCGGGTTCCTGCTGGTGCCCGCTTTTATCCTGACCCAGTTGGGATTGAATCCACTCATCACTGATTCCGTACTTCTGGCGGCGGTTGTAGTCACGGTGGGATGGGTTGTACTCGGGATAGCGAGGGAAGGAAAACAGAGTATCCCATAACAAATATGCATCATGGGACAGGGTGTCATGCTATAATTGTCATTACAAACGGCAGATTAGACCGGGGAGATTGGTATGGGAAAGATCGGGATTGTGACGGACAGCGTTACTTATCTGACTCCAGAGCAGGTTGAGGAGCTACAAGTAGACGTAGTCTCCCTGGTCGTAAACTTTGGCGACCAGAGCTGGCCGGAAGCGAGTGTTTCCGACTACACGGATTTTTATGAACAACTGCGCCGGGTATCCTATCTGCCAACTACTTCGCAGCCGTCCATGGGTGATTTTCTGCAGGCCTATGACCATCTGGCCAGCAAGGTGGACAGCGTCATCTCCATTCATCTTTCAGCGGGCGTCAGCGGAACTGTGCAGGTTGCCCGGTCTGCTGCCAGGATGCTGCCGGGGATGGACATCTCCGTGGTGGATTCCGGGGCTGCGGCAATCGGGACCTACATGCTGGTCGATGCCGCTGCACGGGCTGCCGCCGCCGGTTGGGAAAAAGATAGGATCCTGCAAGCGCTCGAATACATCAAGAAGCGCCGGACATTGTTGTTTATACCGGATTCCCTGGAATACCTGAAAAGGGGCGGGCGGATCGGCGGCGCCGCCGCCCTGCTGGGGACGCTGCTGCAGGTGAAGCCGATCTTATATTTCAATCCTGCCAAGAACGGTATCATCGACCTCTACGAGAAGATCAGGACGAGGGAGAAGGGACTGCAGAGGATCCTGGCGGAACTGGACAAGGCCTACCGGCAGTCGCCTGACCTGAAGACGGGGGTTGTACACGTAGGCGCTGAGGCTGAAGGGAAGGCCCTGGTGCAGCGGATCAGGGGGCTTTACCCCGAACTCTCTCCGGATCTGTGCCCGGTCGGCCCGGTGGTAGGGGGCCACATCGGACCCGGAACCCTGGGGATTTGCTGCTATCCCCTGACCAGCGATTTGAAAGAGATCGTCAAATACAGATCATAACTCGAGGTTCGATATTCGATATTCGAGATTCGAAGTTCGAAGTAACTACTAGCCTGTCAAGGATTTAAAACACAGTATCGTGACCCGGGGATACTTATTCAGCTAGCTGATTCCGCCCCAAACGGGTACCCTGGGCACGTTCCTTCCCAAACATTTCCCAATTTTAGAAACAAAAAATTGTTGCTGATGCGGGAATTATCCCGTTAATGTAGAAATGACTGCTCGAATGATCATGGGCCGGATCTGGCGGAGACAGTTCAAAATAATGTCTGTTGCCGAAGAGGATTTAAAGAATGTTTGTAGAATTAACTTCATGAAGAAGCCTTATGAGGCAATTTCGTTTTGCGTAAAAGCAGAACCGGTCTAACGGAGTGGCCGCCGGAGTAAAATCACAAGGGCAAGAAGAAAGAGAGCAACTTTTTAAATGAGTGTCCGGTTTTCGGCAGGTCACTTTCGGCAGGGGAGTGTTAACGTGAAAATCGCCATCACCGGTAAGGGTGGGGTTGGCAAGACCACTCTTGCGGCTGGACTAGCGAAACTATTTGCACAACGCGGCTATGAAGTATATGCAGTCGACGCGGACCCCGATATCAGCCTCGGGACCACTCTTGGGGTACCCGAGGAACAACTGGCTGCCCAACCGCCGATGTTAGAGATGAAGGAACTGATCGCCGAACGGACCGGTGGGGGCGGGTTGGTATATATTCTGAACCCCGAAGTTGACGACATCCTGGAAGGGTACGCCATCAACGTCGGTAACATAAAGCTGCTTCGCATGGGGGCGGTTAAGCATGCCAGCAGCAACTGCTATTGCCCCGAAAATGCATTTCTCAACGCTGCCATCAATTCTCTTCTCCTTGGGAATCGCGAAATCGTCATCCTGGATATGGGCGCAGGCATCGAACAGTTGACACGGGGTACCGCCCGCGGCGTTGACATGCTGCTGATCGTCACCGAACCCACCCGGGTGAGCGTGGACACGGCACACGTGATCCAGAGGCTCGCCGGGGAAATGGATGTGCCCAGGGTCAAAGTGGTCGGCAACAAGATCCGCTCTGCCAAAGAAAGAGAGTTTCTAACTGCGTCTTTTGCGCCAGGTGAATTGCTAGGGTTCCTCGAATTTGACGAGACCCTGTGGGAAAGGGCGATGATGGAGGATCCCCAGGGATTAGAAGAGGTTTTATTACAAGCAGTCAGTAGGGTCTTTGACCAAATTTTACGGGAGGTAGGTGAGGTTAAGAGTCAAACAAAGTGATTCAATGCTTTCCTGACGCCCCGACAGCGTAAAAATAGGCTCGAAAAGCTGGTTCAGGTTGTGGGTGCTCGCATGGTTGCGCACGCCTGCATGTCATGAAAGAACGTGCCCGGGGATGGGGAAAGCGTAGGTTGTTGCTTTAAATCTTTACTAAAAGGGAGGTTAAAAGTATGCCGAGATTTTCTGATACTTCTCTTCAGAACTCCAAGCCGTCGGTAGCGCGCAAGGACCGGATCAAAGACCCAAAGAACGTCAAGCGCACCATCGACCCGGCGATCTTGGAAATGCTCGATGTAACCAAAGAGAAGAACATCATTACCACCTTCGATCGCTGGGCCGCCCAGCAGCCGCAGTGCCAGTTCGGCTACACCGGCATCTGCTGCCGCATCTGTTTCCAGGGTCCCTGTCGCATCAGGGCCGAAGAGGGCCCGGGCAGCATGGGCATCTGCGGCGCCAAGGACTATACCATCGTTTCCCGTAACGCCATCCGCATGATGGCCGGCGGCGCTTCCGCCCACTCCGACCACGGGCGCCACATTGCCCACGTGCTGCACGCTGCAGCTACTGGACATGCTCCCGACTACAAGGTCACCGATGCGGATAAGCTGCACCGTGTGGCCAAGCGCATCGGCTTGAATGTTGAAGGAAAGTCCGATATGGCATTGGCCAAGGAATTGGCCGAGGTCGCTCTGGAGGACTTCGGGAAGCAGGACGAATCCCCGCTCACCTTCCTGTGGTCTACCGCCATCGACGCCCGCAAGAGCAAGTGGACGGAGATGGACATCGTCCCGACCGCCATCGACCGTTCAGTGGTCGAGGTCATGCACCGCACCCACATCGGTGTGGACGCCGACCCGATCAACCTGATCTTCGGCGGCTGCAAGGCGGCCCTGGCCGATCTGGCCGGTGAGCAAGTGGCTACCGACATGTCCGACATCCTGTTCGGCACTCCCAAGCCGGTGATGAGCGAGGCCAACATGGGCGTGCTCGACGGCGACAAGGTGAATATCATCGTCCACGGCCACAATCCGCTGCTCAGCCAGATGGTGGTCTACGCCAGCAAGGAACAGGATATCCTCGACGAGGTCAAGACGGCCGGCGGCAACGGCATCATCATCGCCGGCATCTGCTGCACCGGCAACGAGGTCCTGATGCGTTCCGGCATCCCCATCGCCAACAACTACATGGGCGCCGAACTGGTCATCGCCACCGGGGCGGTCGATGTGATGGTGGTGGACGTGCAGTGCATCATGCCTGGACTGCGCAACGCCGCCGAGTGCTTCGGCACCAAGCTGGTCACCACCTTGCCGATCTCCAAGATCCCCGGCTCCTACCACTTCGCCTTTGACGACACCCGGGCGATGGAGAGCGCCAAGGGGATCATCCGGCTGGCCATCGAGACCTTCAAGGTGCGCAAGGCCAGCGGTAAAGTGGTACAGATCCCCAACTACAAGAGCAAGGTCATGGCCGGGTTCAGCCTGGAGGCCATGATGGACCTGTTTGCCGCCATCAACCCGGATCAGCCGATCAAGGTCCTCACCGACGCCATCGAGAGCGGTGAGATCGCCGGTGTCTGCCTGCTGGCGGGCTGCAACAACCTGGCCGTCGTGCATGACAAGGCCCACACTGATGTGATCAAAGGCCTGGCCGCCAAGAACGTGTTCATGGTCGGCACCGGTTGCGTGATGCAGGCAGCCGCCAAGTTCGGTATGTTGAGCTATGAAGGCGTGGAGAAGTACGCAGGCCCTGGCCTGAAGGCGTTCATCGACCGGCTGTATGAGGCCAACAAGGCCAAGCTGCCGGACAAGCTGCCGCTAGCCTTCCACATGGGCTCCTGCGTGGACAACAGCCGCGTCGCCAACCTCTGGTCGGCCATGGCCGACCAGATGGGTGTAGACGTGCCGAAGGTGCCGTTCGTCGCCAGCGCTCCCGAGGGCATGAGCGAGAAAGCCGTCGTCATCGGCACTTGGGTGATCCTCAACGGCATCCCGTGCCACGTCGGCCCGATCCCGCCGCTGGAAGGCAGCGATCTGGTCTGGAGCACCGTCACCTGCGTCGCCAATGACGTGTTCGGCGGCTACTTCATTCTGGAGACCGACATGAATGTGGCTGTCGACAAGCTGGTCGCCGCACTCGAATACCGCACCTGGAAGCTCGGTATCCACAAGAAGGTCGCTGCGGAGTACGAGACCGAGTTAACCGGGACGTTCTAATTAAGAGCTATAAGGAAAGGGGGAAAAAGCATGTCCACAGCATGGCGCGTAGACAGGGAGAAATTTGAAGACATTTACGCGGGTTCAATCGAACCGGGCAAGGAACCGAAGAAACTCTTCAGGCAAGCCTATGAGGGAACGATCGTCGCCCTCAGCTACGCCGAGATCCTGCTCAACAAGGCCATCAAGATGTACGGCCGCGATCAGAAAGTGCAGTATCCGGATACTGCCTATTTCGTACCGGCGATCCGGGCGCTGGGCGGGTTCGAGATCACCAAACTGGGTGACATGGTGCCGCTGCTGAACGAGAAGCGCGACCAGGTGCATGAAAAAGCCAGCCTGGAGAATGCGATGCTCTGGGGTGAGTCGGTCATCTATGCGGCGGAGATCATCGAGGCTGTCAGAATGGCCACCGGCAAGACCGAGAA
>PKYJ01000102.1 GCA_003132605.1 Peptococcaceae bacterium
GATCTACTCCATCAGCCTGGCCGGTGGGCTGGTCTCCATCAACAACGCCTTTCCCTTCACCCTTAACGGTACCAGCAACAACCCGGACCTGGTGGTCAACAACGCCCGCTACTTGAACTGCCAGCTCAGCGTCAGCGGCAGCGACCTGGTGGCCACCCCCGCATCCCTGGTGCTGGACTCCTTGACCTATAACGGCTCCACGTACGACTCCTACTATGTCAAATTGTATGTCGGCGCCAAGAACGACAATTACTACCTCTCCGACGCTGAACTGGTGGACCAGCACACCGTGAAGATCTCCGGAACCAGCTATGATATCGGCAGCACCCAGATCGCCGTCGCCCTGGGCAGCGCTTTCTTCGCCATCCAGGGGATCAACATCGGCAGCAGCGGCATCAGCGTCAGCCTGACTGCGATCAACCCGGTAGTGGTTAGCAACCTCGATCTATCGGATATCTCCGCCATCTTCGTGGACTCCCAGTCCCTGAGCCTGAATACCGTCAGCACCCTGTTTTTCATCATCGGCGGCACCCAATACAACCTTTCCGGCGTGACCATCGATGCCTCCGGCAACTTTACCGCCAACGGCAAGAGCTACACCTCCAGCCAGGTCACCATGGTCATCAACAACAGCTTCTACCAGTTGCAGAGCGCCAGTTCCCTCAATGGCAAATTCATCTTTTACTGCACCGCCAGCAGCGTGACCTCCTGGGCAATAGTGAACAACAATTACGTCGATGCCAGCACCGTCCAGATCATCAGTGGAACCGGCGCCTACACGCTCAACAACGTTCTGGTGGTACAGCGCGATGTGATCCGCATCAATGGCAACCAGTACAACGTCGTCAGCAACGGGACCGACTGCATGATCAACGGCACGCTCTACGGCATTGAAGACATCGACTACGACAGCACCCGGAACATGGTGACCATGGACACCACCGCAGCCACCGGCAGCCTGACCACCGGCCTCACCGGCCAGCCGGCAAGCTACGTATTCTATCTCAACAACTCCGTCTATCAAAACGGCGCCGCCAACGCCACCGTCAATGCCGGAGGGACTTGGGCGCCATTTAGCAGCATCACCTTCTCCGACTCCTCCCATTTCATGTATAACAACACTACCTACAACCTGGTGGGGGCGCAGGTGCAGATCAACGGCACCCAGTTCGTGATCTCCGATACGGCCTGGCGGGTCAGCTCGCAGGTCATGGAAGTGTACCTGCAATCGGCATAAGAAGGCTGATCTGATCTTTTTTGGCATAACATCCGCCCACAATTAACACTATGGCGCAGGTCTACATATTATAAATCGAGAAACCACCCGATCAAGTGGGCTCCAAACTTTCAAATCCGAAGGAGGTATTTTCATGCCTGAAGTTGAAGCCAAGGGCGTTGCGTTGGGCGGTAATATGATGTTTGTCTTCCTACTGTTCCTGATCCTCATCCTGCTCATTCTCGGCATCAACTAAGATCGGATCGCAGCAGGCTCGATCATTTGCGCCTCCCTGGTACCCGGCCCCGGGCCCTCCCGCCCGGGGCTTTCACGCGAAAAAGAGCGCAACCGGCGCCCTTTTTCTTTCTTGCTGCATCCATCCTGAGATCATCCGTGCGTCCGTGTACAAACCTGCGCGGCTTTCGACTAATCGCCGTTACCTATCTGGAGTCAGGACATCTTCTCGAAGGCTACCAGGTAATACTTGTCGCCAAACTTGCGCTCCAGGTCCTGGATCTGGCGCTCCTCGTCCTTGCCGATCCTGGCTATCGGCATTTCACTGAGTCGGTTTTCGAGGTCATCCATCCGGCACACCCCTTTATAAAGTTTTTACCCACGATGACTCTATTTTACCCAGGGCGGCCTGCTTTTATCACCAATCCTGAAAACCTACTCCCTTGCACTACAGATCCACCCCGATGCCGTAATCTTCGTGCTCGGTCAGAGGAGGGTCTTCTTCATCGAAAACCTCGCTGTGGTCCATGTGCGGTTTGGCCATAACCGATTTCACGGCTAGAATTCTCTGCTTATCGGCGTCGCTGAGACTCCCGGAACGGTACAGCGCCTGCAGCCTCCGGGCGGCATTGCGCGCCGTGTACCCGTTTCCGATGTGCTGATATTCGGTGAGCCTGAAAATGAGCGGTTCGACAGTTGCGGCGCCCAGCAGATCCACCTGGTCCCAGTCCCCTACCTCCACGGCATACCACGCCAGCATCAGAGGGTCGGACGGCAGGCCGATCTGCTCCAGTGACCTGGTGGCAGCCTTGCGCAGATCATGATCCCGGTCATTGAGGACAGATACCAGCGGCTCTGTCGCCCGGGCAGACCCGATCTCTCCCAATGCCCTGGCAGCGTCAACCTCACCATTACCGAGGGCGGCGATGAGCGGTTCCACCGCCACCTCGCCCAGCGAGGCCACCCTGTCCCATTGCTCTAACGCCACCAGGTACCATGCTTGAGACTCCGGGTCGGCTGAGGGGCCGATCTTCGCCAGGGCCTCTGCGGCAGCCTTGCGTACGACCTTCTTGCCATCCCTGATCAGGGAGGTGAGCGGCTTGACAGCCCGTCCGTCCCCGATCGCTCCCAGAGCTGCGGCGGCATATGAGCGCACGCCCCAACTACCGTCCTGCAGGGCGGCGATAAGCGGTTCCACCGCCTGGAGATCGCCGATCTCCCCCAGCGCCTCGATGGCAGCCAGGCGAATCCCCCTCTCCTCATCGTTCACGGCCCTGATCAGGCCTTTGACGTCTCTCTTCTTCAACATCCTCTTGACATTTGGCCTGAAGAGACGCATGCGATCACTCCCATAGATCTGACAACTTCATTCCATACCTTTAATTTACCTTTCCCTGATGAATTTCCTGCCAGTTCAATATTTTGTACTTTTATTTGGCGGTAACTATATTATCAAGCTTTTGGCGAGGCCACCCATAAATGAAACCCTATCGTAGTTGTTGCTGGTAGTCATAGACGAGGCGGGATATTTCGGCGATATCGTGAAAGCCGGTGTCCTCGTCGGACGTTCCCTGGGACATGACGGTCAGGATATAGGGGCGTTTGGTGAATACGATCCCCATATCGTTTACCACCCCGTTGATGCTTCCTTCTTTATGGGCAACCAGCAGGTCCGGAGGCAACTCACCAGGCAAGCCGACATGGAAGATGGAGTTGGCCAGGTCGCTGATCAGCCTTCGCCCCTGAGTGGGGTTCTGCTTGGCAAAGTGGTACACCGCTTCCATGAACGCCCCCAGATCCTTTGCTGTAGTCGTAGCGCTGCCATATGGCCGGGTTGTATCAGCACCGCCGATGCTTTTGATAAAATTCATGACATTATCGGGGCCGAGGCAGCGCACCAGCATATTATGGGCGATATTGTCACTGATGGTTATGGCTATCGTTGCCAGGCAGCGCAGCGAGAATGTATTCCCGTCTTCGGCCGTCAACTGCAACGCCCCGACGCCCGACTCATAGTCAACGGCTTGCTGATATGTGACCCGATCCATCCAGCTCATCTTGCCCGCCGCGACTTGCTCATTCAGGTAAAGCACGACAGGCGCCTTGATGCAGCTCGCATCCGGTACGGGAGCGTTCTCGTTGATCCCCAGCACCTGGCCGGATGTGAGGTCCTTGAAATAGACAGCATAGGTACCCGGCTGTGCCGCCGTGTACTTCATGATCTCTTGCCGGAGCGGCTCGTAGCCGGTAGGAGACAGCGGCAGGGGAGCGCGGATTGGCGGGTGTGTCCCTGCAAAGGCCAACAAGGCGGCCATGACGGTGAACATGGCCACCGCAGCAACGAATCTGACATAACCCACTTTTTTAAAGGCTTGTCTGAGCATTCGTGCAGCATTTAAGTATAAAGACGATTCTTTTACATCTTCCATCCCTTGAAAAGCTCTTTTAAAAGCCTGCCTGAACACTCTACATTGCCTCTTTAGGATTTCCTCCGTAATCAGGCCCGCCTCCGGTTCTCATGATAGCGTGCGCACGCTATTATTTTCCCCTTGGCCTGAAATAATAATCCATTGAGCTCTTAGCATAGCGTTGAACATACTTGGTAGCTATAAAATCAGGATTATGGTAAAATTATGCCAAAAATAGCGGGGTGAGGGCTCATGGAATTTAAAGTCATCTTGGAATATGATCCGGAGGAAAAATGCTGGGTTACCTATGTGCCTGGTCTTGACAACATCTCAACCTGGGGGAAATCACGTGAGGAAGCCCTGCGCAATACAGAGGAAGCCATAACTGGTTATCTGGAGGCCCTCAAAAAAGATGGGCTGCCATTTCCAGCACAAAAATCAATCGAGACCGTCAATATCGTAGTAGCATTATGAGTCGGCTTCCCCGCCTTACCGGAAAGGCTCTACTGGCAGCACTAAAGCAGGCAGGGTTTGAGGAGACCTATGTACGGGGAAACCATTATTACCTGAGAAAACAGGATTCTACCAGGTTAGTCGTAGTGCCGGTGCACAGCAACTCCATCGTTCCGCCCGGCACTTTGAAAAGCATCCTCCGCCAGGCGGAACTGACCGCTGAAGAATTGATAGAGTTTATACGGTAGGGGTACCGGCAATAAGCTGCTTCCACGAGAGTTCTTTCACGAGGCGGGCTGATCGCTGAGGTCGTAGGCGCCGGTGAACTGGCTGTTGTAGAGGTCGGCGTAGAA
>PKYJ01000133.1 GCA_003132605.1 Peptococcaceae bacterium
ATAACCGGCTGATGACGCTTGAGCCGATCAGGCCGAGATGGCAATCATGATAACGCCGAGGATGATGACGCCCAGTCCGGCAATGCGCAGCATCGGCATGGTTTCCTTGAACAGCAGCACCGAGAAGACGCAGACCAGGACGTACCCCAGCGCCACCATCGGGTAGGCGTAAGAAAGATCCACCTTGGACAGGCTGTAGATCCACAGGACGGTGGAGATGCCGTACAGGAATAATGCGAACCACATATAGGGGTTGGCCAGGTAGCTGGCCAGCACACCGGTTGATGCCTCTCTGGCTACTGCCAGTTTGGTACCGTACTTGAGCGCCAGTTGGCCGCAAGTTCCCAGCAGGATCGATAATAGTATGGCCAGAATCGGTTTCATCGACACACACCTCCGGAAAAATCCTGCGCCTGCGCTTTCGTCGAAGATTTGGAAGCCAGGCTGTTTGTATAATCTCCATTATAGAGGAATTACTTATCCAAAAAAACTACTTCCTTAAAGGTGACCACAGATGACTACCCGCCCCGCTTCTACAAAGCGGTGGGATAAGAGCGGGTAGTCATCTGTGATAAAGCCCGGCTGACGGGGGCAAGATACTGATAGGTATCATTGCTTTGGAGATGCTTCCGGAAGGCCGGTGAGGTTGTTGCCACACAAAGTGATGCAGGGTCTGGCCGGCGAGGATGCCGTCGTCGAGCGGACGGCTTTCAACGATATAGTGACGGGGCTCCAGGAGCGGGGCTACACTGTCTACGGCACGGTGAACGAGAAAGGGGCCGGGATCTTCCGCCCGCTGGGCGATGCGGGCGAGTTGAGCCTGCGCTGCACCGGCGGCACCCTGCCGCCGAAGTATTTGTGGTACCCGCCGTTCGAGACGCTGTTCACCTATGACCGGCAAGCTGGGGGGTTCCACACTGACCTCGAGGAGACCCGCCACGCCGTGTTCGGCATCCGCCCCTGCGACGTGCACGCCCTGCTCGCCCTGGACGAGGTTTTTCTGAGCGGAGAGTACCAGGATCCCTACTACCGGGCGCGCCGGGTCGACCTGCCACTGGTGGTCTTCAACTGCGTGGAGGCGGGCGATACCTGCTTCTGCTCCTCTATGGGGACGGGGCCGGGCCTCGACCACGACTACGACCTGCTGATCACCGACCTGGGGGGAACCGGCGGGGAGGGGAATGAGCGCTTCCTGCTGGAGGTGGGAAGCAGCCGGGGCGGCGAGTTGGTGCGGGGGCTGCAGGGAGAAGCGGCGGTGGATGAGGATTACCAGGTAAAGAAGCGGCGTTTGCAGGAAACTGCCGCCGGGGCGCGGATCACGCTGAATACCGGGGATCTCCCCCACCTGATGCACGATGGACACGACCATCCCTACTGGCGGGAGGTTACCGACAAGTGCTTCGGCTGCGCCAACTGCACCTCGGTCTGTCCCACCTGCTACTGTGCAGACATCTTCGACGAGACCGACTTTTCGTTGCGGGAAACCAGGCGCAAGCGACGCTGGTCATGGTGCTTCCTGGTGGAGTTCGGGGCGGTGCACGGGGGCAACTTCCGGGAGGAGAGGATCGACCGCCTGCGTCAGTTCATGCAGCACAAACTGAACTTTTCAGTGGGGCAGTACGGCTTCTTCCACTGTGTCGGCTGTGGGCGCTGCATCGTCTGGTGCCCGGCCAATATCGATATCGCCCAGACCGGGCGGGTGATCAGGGGTGATGCCTGATGGTAAAAACAGATGAAAAGATAGAGGGCGCCGTGAATCCATTCAGGCTGCAGCCGGTGGAGATAGTGGGGTTGAAGCAGGAGACCTCCGACGTGAAAACATATACCGTACGCCTGGTTGACGGCAGCCGCTTCGGTTTCCGGCCAGGCCAGTTCAACATGGTCTCGGTGATCGGCATCGGCGAGGCGGCCATCTCCATGAGCTCCGATCCGGATGGCCTGGATGCGATCGAGTGGGGAAGCTGGCAACATACCGTCAGGCGGGTGGGCAACGTCACCAAGGCCATTGATCGGTTGCAGGTGGGGGACCGCTTCTACATCCGGGGCCCCTACGGCAACGGCTGGCCGCCGGGGTACCCGCTTCAGCGAGTCGGGGCGAACCGCGACCTAGTGGTCATCGCCGGGGGCGTGGGACTGGCTCCCCTGCGTCCGGCGGTCTACCGGCGGCTGGCTAAAAAGACCGGCCGGCTGGAGATCCTGTACGGCGCCCGGACACCTGAAGATATGCTCTTCAGGGACGAATTCCGGACCTGGGCGCAGGGCGGCGCCAGGCTCATACTGACCGCCGACAAGATCGCCGACGGCGCCGATTGGCCCTACCGGGTCGGGCTGGTGACCGCCCTGCTGGATGAGATGGAGATCCTGCCGGGGCAGGGGCATATCTTTGTCTGCGGCCCGGAGGTCATGATGAAGTCCGTGGTCGGGGAATTGACGGTACGGGGCTGGCCGCTGGAGGAGGTCTTCCTCTCCCTGGAGCGGCGCATGGAGTGCGGCCAGGCGACTTGTGGCCGCTGCCAGGTGGATGACGTCTATGTCTGCCAGGATG
>PKYJ01000069.1 GCA_003132605.1 Peptococcaceae bacterium
TGTGATGTGAGAAGCGAGCTGGTGCCCGCTTGAGCGGGCGCGGAAGGGAAAAAGAAAGAATAGGAGGCGACCATGATGTCCGGACGGTTGTCCAAGTGGCTCAAGGTTTGTACCCGGCAGTTTGCCGCCAGGGATCGGGATAACCGGGGTGACGAGTCCAAGGCCATCGAGCATGCGCACCAGGAATGGCTGGCGGCCAACCGGTTGTTTGATTATGCCACCGAGCCGGAATTGGTGGATTACGCCATCTATTCCCTCCAGGCGGCGGAGAGACAGTTTGTCTACCTCTGGAAGAGGGCCAGGGAGCGAGGAGGAGAGTAAGTTGGCCGGTACCATCCTGGGGATATTGTTCGCCATTTTTTTAATCTTTTTAGTGGGACAGGCTCTGTGGGGGCCGCTGCGCCTTTTGTTGCGGCTGCTGTTCCGGGTTGCTCTGGGTGGGCTGGCCCTGTTTCTGATCAACCTGGCCGCTTACTCCTCGGGCTGGAGCCTGGGATTGAATCCGGCGAGCGCAGCCCTGGTGGGGGTGTTGGGGATGCCTGGGCTGCTGCTGCTGGGAGCCTTCAAGTTGTTGTTCCCCTCCCATTAGGGCCTTCTGGCGCATCCGGCCTCCGTGCGTGGCGCCCTACGTGCGTGTTGACTCAAACTGCATTTAGGTATACACTTATAGGAAATATAAGGCATATAACCTTATCTCGCCTTTCGCCGGGGGTTCTCTGGTGCGTTGCCAACCCGCCGTAGTTTTTTCTTTTCGAAAAGACACCGAGCTTGCCGGATCATTCATGAGGTGAATCGATTGTCCTCCGCCCAGCATCCACCCCGTGTGGTTGAAGCATATATCGGAGAATACGCCAGCGAAAAGAGTGAAATCGCTGTGAATCGCGCTCTGGAACTGGTCCGGCTGGGCAAGCAGGTCACCCTGGTCGACCTCGACCTGGTGGAGCCATGCTATACCCTGAGACCGCTCAAGAAAGAGCTGGAGCGGGCAGGAATGACGGTGCTGGCCTGGGAGACCGCCGAACTGATCGGGTTGGGCGAGACCGGCAATGTGCTGAAGCCGTCGACCCGTTTCTGCTTGCTGCGGCCCGGGGATGTGATCATGGACATCGGCTATGGGATCTCCGGGGCAAGGGTTCTCAACCTGGTGGAGAACGCCTGGGAGGACCCGGATCTGAAGATCTACGCCGTGATCAATATTGCCCGGCCGATGACCGCCACTGTTGACCAGATCGTCGACCACGTCCGGGATATGGGCCGGGTCGACGGGCTGATCAACAACTCCCACCTGGGTGATGAGACCGACGTGGCTATCGTCGACCAGGGGGCCCGTACGGTGGCAGCCGCCTCCAGGATCCTGGGCATTCCCGTGGTGACCACGGTAGTGGCCGAGAGCCTGGCCGCTTCCTTTGGCAAAAATGACCTCTATGGCCACCCGGTGCGGGTCATCCGTCGATACATGCCTAGGGCCTTCTGGTAATTTTAGCGGTTGGCAGTGGACAGGCTCCCCGGGTTCCTGGCTGCAGTGACAGTTGTCAGCGTTGCGGCCAACGGTAGATCGACGGCGAGCGTATCGATCCGGTGTGGAATCGGGCATGTTAAACCTGGTATGAGATTATGAGCGGGTAGTCATCTGTGGATAGGGCATTAATAGATAATCGGCAACGGCGCCGGTTACCGGGTGCCTGCTGCCTGATATAGGAAGCAAATCTTGAGGAGGTGTTTATGGGGTTATGAGCGAAACGAGTGCCAAGCCGGTTGAGGGAGAGCGCAAGGTATTCATGACCGGCAATGAGGCGGTATGCTGGGCAGCCCTGGCCGCCGGAGCGGAGATCATGTACGGCTATCCGATCACGCCGCAGAACGAGATCATGCACTATTGGACGAGGAACGTGCCCAAGTTCGGGAGGCGGTTCCTGCAGACGGAGGACGAACTGTCCGCCGGTTTCACCACCATTGGCGGCGTGCTGGCCGGCAGGCGGGCCTTCACCGCTACCGCCGGGCCGGGCAACGTGCTGATGCAAGAGCCACTGTCCATGGCCGAGGCGATGAGGATCCCTGTAGTGGTGGTGATCCAGCAGCGCGGCGGTCCCTCCACCGCCACCGTCATCTACTCCCAGCAAGAAGTCACCCTGACCTGCTTCGGAGGCAACGGCGAGGGCCTGCGCATCGTCTATTCCACATCCTCTCTCCAGGAGCTTTACGACTATACCATCAAGGCCTTCAACACCGCCTGGAA
Source organism: Peptococcaceae bacterium (assembly GCA_003132605.1). Taxonomy (GTDB): domain Bacteria; phylum Bacillota; class DSM-12270; order Thermacetogeniales; family Thermacetogeniaceae; genus Palsa-1188. Next base: position 2,237 of record PKYJ01000069.1, read on the forward strand.
GTACCGGTTTCCTACCTTCGTGCTGGCTGACGGCTACCAGGCCAAGATGCGGGAGTCGCTGAACATCTACGACCCCGCCGCCAGGGGAATCGAAATGGTACCCACGGAACCATTCCTCGGCAGGCCGGGCAAGATCGGCGAGGGACGGGAGGCTGCCCATCTGCGCAACACCTACAACATCGAGGAAGAGCTGGCGGAAGTTCTGGAGCGGGACATCGCCGACTACGAGCGGGTGGCCCCGGAGATCGTGGAGCACGACTCCTTCAACACCGGCGATTGCGACCTGCTGGTGGTCGCCCACGGCATCGTCTTCCGCTCGGCGGCGATGGCGGTCAGGGACATGGCCGGCCAGGGCAAGAAGATCGGCTTCTTCCGCCCGATCACCCTGCGCCCATTCCCCGAGGAGCAGTTCCGGGCAGCGGCTGCCAAGGCCAAGACTCTGCTGGTAGCCGAGTCCGCCTACGGTCAACTTTTGAAGATTGTTCAGCAGAACCTGTACGGCAGCACTGTTCCGATTAGGACGTTGCTCAAGCCGGGTGTGGGGATCACCCCGGAGGAGATCACCGACGAATGTTCGGCCATCCTGGCCGGAAAGGGGGCGTAGACGATGGCAGTAGAGATAGAACTGCAACCGAAAATGCCGAAGTGCTGGAACCTGGCGTCCAAACCCCACAAGTTCTGCCCCGGTTGCGGCCATGGGCTGGTGCTGAAGGCCCTCGGCCAGGCGATCGACGAGTTGGGAATCCAGGACCGGGTAGTGTTCGGGTGTGACATCGGCTGTTCGCTGCTCTCCTGGGACTTCTTCGACGTGGACTCGGTGCAGACCCACCACGGCAGGACGACCCCGGTGCTGGTCGGCGTGAAACGGGCGAACCCCGACCTGATCGTGGTCGCCTATATGGGGGACGGCGGCGGCTACGCTATCGGCTCCCAGCACCTGGTCAACGCCGCCAACCGGAACGACCGGATCACCGCGATTCTCTGCAACAACACCATCTACGCCATGACCGGCGGCCAGATGGCCCCGACCAGCATGCCCGGCCAGAAGACCGAGACCACGCCCTATGGGCGGGACGTCAACGAGCAGGGCTATCCGATGCTGGGGCCCGAGATGGTCGCCGCCATCACCCATGAGGGCGCCTACGTCGCCCGGGGTACCGTCTCCAAGCTGCGCACCCTCAAGGGCTACATCAAGAAGGCCCTGGAGAACCAGATAGCCGGACGGGGCTTCTCCTTCGTGGAAGCGCTCTCCACCTGTCCTACCAACTGGCGCACCAACGCCCAGCAGACATGGGCGTTCCTGGAAGAAAACATGCAGGGGTATTTCCCGGTCGGCGAGTTGAAGGTGCCGGCAGATGCAGCCGGCGGAGCCTCAGAAGGGGAGGAGGAGTAGGCATGGGCAGAGCCGTGAAGATTGCCATGGCAGGCGAGGGCGGACAGGGCGTGCAGTCCGTCGCCCAGATCCTGATGGACGCAGCGATCCTCGAAGGAAAAGAGGCCCTCTACATCCCCAACTTCGGGGTGGAGCAGCGGGGCGGCGTCACCATCGCCTTCCTCCAGATCGGCGATGAAAAGATCGGAGCCCCCAAGTTCAAGATCGGCGATATCGTCATGGCCCTGAGTGATCGGGCGGTGCGCCGCACCCAGATGTACGTGGGGCCGCAGACATTGTTCGTCTACGACTCCGGCATCCAGGGAGTGGAGGGCGACCTGCCGAAGAACGCCAAGCGGGTGCTGGCCATCCCCGCCCTGGAGACCGCCAACAAGAAGCTGAACCCCCGGGTCTTCAACATCCTGATCATGGGAGCGGTGATCGGGGCGACCGGCGTGGTTACGGTAGACAATGCCAGGCAGGCGATCGAGAAGCGCCTCGCCTACAAATTCGAGCAAGCCCCGGAACTCCGGGAGTTGAACTTCAAGGCCCTCCAGGAGGGCGTCAACCTGGTTGCCGGAATGGGGGTGTCATAACATGGCAAGCGTAGCGGGAATGTCCTACGCGGATAAAAAATATGTCAGCGAGGTCAATAAAGGCAGGGCCGAGTGGGTCGTATTCCCGGGGCTCTGCAAGGGTTGCGGCCTCTGCAAGGAGAAGTGCCCCGAGGCTGCCCTGAGTTGGTCGGAGAAGCTGGGGGTCTATGGGACGCCGACTATCAAAGTGGACCCGGAACTCTGCAAGGCCTGCCGCACCTGCGAGGTGGTCTGCCCGGACTGTGCCATCCTGCTGGCGCGCAAGAGAAAGGATAATTAAGTTCCAGCGAACATGCCGGTTCCCTCTGGGCGCGCCAGGGTCTGGTTGCGCAAGCAGATTCAAGAAGGGTTCAACGCCGGCGCTTTTGCGTATAATAGAGAACAAGGATGTGTGCAGGGGAAGTTGGTGAAAACATGGCACGACGGGAATCTAGCCTGCTTGCCGAGAAGAGTAAGGGAATCCTGCTTCCGGTATGCATGATCTGCGAACAGACGCCCCCCAAGGGCATTG
>PKYJ01000027.1:0-2556 GCA_003132605.1 Peptococcaceae bacterium
CGTCACCGGCGTGGAGATGTTCCGCAAAATTCTGGATCAGGGCATAGCCGGAGACAACATCGGCGTACTGCTGAGAGGCGTCGACCGCAAAGACGTGGAGCGCGGCATGGTCATCGCCAAACCGGGCTCCATCAAGCCACACACCAAGTTCCAGTCGCAGGTCTACGTCCTGACCAAGGAAGAGGGAGGGCGCCACACGCCGTTCTTCCAGGGATATCGTCCGCAGTTCTACTTCCGGACCACCGACGTCACCGGTATCATCAAGCTCCCGGAAGGAGTGGAGATGGTAATGCCCGGCGATAATATCAACATGGACGTGGAACTGATCACTCCGATCGCCATCGAAGAGGGGCTGCGGTTTGCTATCCGCGAGGGCGGCCGCACGGTGGGTTCCGGTGTGGTCATCGGTATTGCCTAGTGAGGCGAGCGGGTGCCCGCCAGCGGGCGCGGTGCCTCACACATCGGGGCCGCAGCTCATTGCGGCGTTAGTGAGGAGGAATATACATGGCGCGTCAGAAGATCCGGATCAGATTGAAGGCCTTTGACCATAAAATACTCGACCAGTCGGCCCAGAAGATAGTGGAAACAGCCCAGCGGACGGGGGCCTCGATTTCGGGGCCGGTCCCGCTGCCGACGGAGAGGAGCATCATCACGGTGCTGCGTTCTCCGTTCGTGAATAAAGATTCCCGGGAACAGTTCGAGATGCGTACCCATAAGCGGCTGATCGACATCCTGGAACCAACCCCGAAGACGATCGATGCGCTGATGCGCCTTGACCTTCCGGCCGGGGTTGACATCGAGATCAAGCTTTAAATAGTGGTTGGTGGCTTGGCCAACTATCAAGTTGGGGTTGGAGGTGAAATAGTTGCGCAAAGGATTGCTCGGGAGAAAGGTTGGCATGACGCAGGTCTTCGACGAGGAGGGCAAGGCGGTCCCGGTAACGGTGATCGCGGCCGGTCCCTGCGTCGTCGTGAACATCAGGACCCCGGAGCGGGATGGCTATGCCGCCCTGCAGCTTGGTCATGAAGAGGTGCGCGGCGATCGGTTGAATCGTCCCCTGCGTGGCCAGTTTACAAAAGGAAAAGTAAAGCCGCAGCGTTTTTTGAGAGAGATTCGGGTGGAGGCGTCAGACCTCACCGAGTTTGCCGTCGGTCAGGAGATCAAGGTTGATGTGTTCAACGCCGGGGACTACGTGGATGTCCGCGGCACTTCCAAGGGCAAGGGTTTTGCCGGCGCCATCAAGAGGCACGGCATGCACCGCGGCCCCATGGCGCACGGCTCCAAGTACCACCGCCGGCCGGGTTCTCTGGGTGCGAAGGGCCCCGCCAGGGTTTTCAAGGGGCGCAAGCTACCCGGCAGGATGGGCGGCGAGAAGGTTTCCGTTCAGCATCTGAAAGTCGTGAAGGTGGACCCGGGCCGCAACCTCTTGCTGCTCAGGGGCGCAGTACCGGGCGCCAGAACCGGATTGCTCCTGATCAGGGATTCGCTGCGCTAGCCGGAAAGGAGCTAATGACCATGCCTAAAGCTGCAGTATACAACGCTAACGGAGATAGGGTCGGAGACCTCGACCTGAGCGAACGGGAGTTTGGGGCAACCGTGAACGAACCGGTTTTGCACCAGGCCGTGGTGCGCCACCTGGCCAACCGGCGCTCGGGCACCGCCGATACCAAGACCCGGGGCGAGGTACAGGGAACGAACCGTAAGCCCTGGCGGCAGAAAGGAACCGGGCGTGCCCGGGCCGGCAGCTTCCGCTCGCCCCTGTGGCGCAGCGGTGGGATTGTGTTCGGGCCGCACCCGCGCAAGTACACCCAGGCGCTGCCCAAGAAAATGCGCCGGCTGGCTCTTATATCCGCCCTGTCTGCCCGGGCCGGAGCGGGGGACGTGATCGTGATTGAGGAGTTTGCGCTCACTGAACCGAAGACCAAGGCCATTGCCAGCCTGCTCAGGACGATCGAAGCTGGTGGTGGCGCCCTGCTGGTGACCGGCGCCCGCCAGCCGCTGCTGGAGCGTGTCACCAATAACCTGCCGGGAGTCTGGTGTACCCTGGCCGACCACCTCAATGCCTACGATCTCCTGGTGGCGGAGAAGATCGTCTTCACCCGGGGCGCCCTGGACAGGTTAGGGGAGGTGCTGGCTGATGCGTAGCCCACAAGACACGCTGCTCAAACCGGTGGTGACGGAGAAGTCCGTCGAACTGGCCAAAAGCATGAACAAGTACACCTTTTACGTCAACCCGAAATCGAACAAGATCGAGATCGGGAAGGCGGTGCAGGACCTGTTCAAGGTGCATGTGCTGGGCGTGAACACCGCCAACATCAAGGGGAAGAAGAAAAAGGTCGGGAAATCCCCGGAAGGCTACCGCCCGGACCGCAAGAAGGCAGTCGTCTCTGTGCGCGCCGGCGACAAGATCGAGATCTTTGAAGGGTTGTTCTAAGGGTCGTTCTAAGGAGGAACAAGCATGCCCATCAAAAAATATAAGCCCACGTCCCCCGGCCGACGCCAGATGACCGTCCTGACCTTTGAGGAACTGACTACCGACAAGCCGGAGCGGTCGCT
>PKYJ01000027.1:2612-2952 GCA_003132605.1 Peptococcaceae bacterium
GAGTACGACCCCAACCGCTCGGCCAACATTGCCCTGCTGCACTACGCCGATGGGGAGAAATGCTACATCCTGGCGCCCCTCGGGCTGTCGGTGGGGGACACGGTGCTCTCGGGTGCGGATGTGGACATCAAGCCGGGCAACACGCTACCCATGAGGAATATTCCTACCGGCACGCTGCTGCACAATATTGAACTCAATCCCGGGCGGGGCGGCCAGATGGTGCGTTCGGCAGGAGGTTCCGCCCAACTGATGGCCAAGGAGGGGGATTATGCCCACGTCCGGATGCCATCGGGAGAGGTGCGGCTGGTCCACTTGAACTGCCGGGCGACCATCGGTCAGG
>PKYJ01000150.1 GCA_003132605.1 Peptococcaceae bacterium
AACGGTTTCCTGGAGCATTTTGGCCTCGGAGATCTGCGAGATCTGCCGGAACTGCAAGCTCTCAAGAGACCATCAAAAAGCAGCTAATGCATACTTCTGGAACCTGGCGTAAATCTTAACATTATCCGTATGCATGAGTGTCTACGGTATGCGGAGGTGAGGGTTTGCGCCATACGGTTTGCCTGTGGATGGCATTCATCTTAATTCCTCTTTTACTCATGATGGTGTTTGCGCTGCCAGCGCAGATTCGCTTCGTTTTCAATGGCCGCGACCGCATATGGAAGGGGCAATTGAGGTTGGGGATCTTCAACGGCAAGCTGGGCTTCAAAATTGGTTTTCCACATCCACGAAAGATTCCGAAGCGGCGGACGGTGTTGGCCCGGAACGGGGCTGGTGGACGCTACAAATTTCAATCGGGGATCAACAGGGCCAGTGTCAATTTTTTTGTCCAGTGGCGCCGGTGGCGCGATGTGATTACAGGGATCAAACGCAGTATCGGGGTTTTCAAGATATTGCTCCACAGGAGTGTCTGTAGCAGGCTGTTGTGGGAGACCGGCTTCGGGCTGGATGATTACGCCGCCACCGGGATGACCGCCGGGTTGCTATGGGCGGGCAAGGGGCTGCTCATCTCGCTCCTGTCACGCCATTTGCGGATCAGGCCGGCAGGAGTCCGGATCGCCGTGGTTCCCCAGTTCGGTGGCGCCTGCTATGCGAGTAACCTGGACTGCATATTGGAAACCTCTTTAGGCCATATTATACTTGTGGCCTTCAAGCTCGGTGCCATCTGGCTTATTCGAAATCCGGGACTACTTGCGAGGGGGAAGCGTTATGCCTGACCATCCGATCGAGACGCTCATGAAAACAGCAATGGAGAGCATCAAGGGAATGATAGATGTAAATACAATTGTCGGCGATCCCGTGGAAACGCCGGATGGGAACGTGATCATGCCGGTTTCCAGGGTATCCTGCGGCTTCGCCGCCGGCGGCGCCGACTACCTGCCGGAGGCGCGCCGGGGCGGTGCCGGGTCCGGTGGACCGGGCGCGGCGGGGACGCTGCCCTTTGGGGGCGGCAGCGGCGGTGGTGTTTCCGTGCAGCCGGTCGGGTTCCTGGTGGTCGGCCACGACCAGGTGCGCCTGCTACCGGTGGATGCCAACCCCGTTTTTGACCGGCTGATCGATATGGCGCCGACCTTCATGGAGAAACTCCGGAAGGTGATCCAGGGAGAACCGGAGGACTGAAAAAGGCAATATTTTTTGAAGTTAACATAATACCGTAGAGGGGATATTTCCCCCTTGGATTGGTTGCCAACCCCGGAGCGAAAACCCTCTGGGGTTGTTGTTTGTGGTTTTGCAACTGCAAATACTGGAAGAGCAGATGCCTTCGGAAGGAGTTTTAAAAAACCTGAGCGAATATTATGCCTTTGGAGTTGAGGTTGTTGTTAAGAATGAAGCCTGTTTGCCGCAGAACGATATGTCTGATCTGCGCCCTGCTGTTGGGGTTTGGCGGACCTGGCGCGGCCAGCGCCCAGGAGAAAAACGCCGCCCTCGTGCAGGCCAATTATGCGGTACTTATTGACGAGGGTTCAGGACGTGTCCTGTATGCCGTGAACTCGTCGCAGCGGGTGCCGATGGCCAGCCTGACGAAGGTGATGACCGCCCTCCTGGTGCTGGAGAACGGCAACCTGGACCAGATGGTATACGTCAGCAGTATGGCTGCCGAAACCGGGGAGAGCAACGTCTCGCTGGAGCCCGGGGAGATCCTCAGCCGCCGGGATCTGCTCAATGTCCTGCTGTTGAGTTCGGCCAACGATGCGGCAACCGCTCTGGCGGAGAGCGTTGCCGGCACAGAGGACAACTTCGTGGCTATGATGAACAGGCGCGCCCGGGAGTTAGGGCTGAACGACACCCACTTCAGCAACAGCCACGGTTTGAATGCCCCGGATCATTACTCATCTGCCTACGATCTGGCAGTGCTCAGCAGAAAGGCAATGGCAAACCCTATCTTTCAGCAGATAGTGGCCACGAAAAGTGCTGTCCTGCCCTGGGTCGGCCATCCCTGGCCGCGTTTTCTGTTCAACCAGAACCGGCTGCTATTCCGGTACAGTGGGGCGATCGGCATCAAGACCGGTTATACCCGGGAGGCAGGCAACTGCGTGATCGGGGACGCTCAGCGAGGGTCCCTGAGGCTGATCGCGGTAGTGCTCCACTCGCCGGATGTCTATGGTGATATCGAAAATCTGCTGAATTACGGCTTCAACAATTATCAGGCTCTTGATCTGGATAACAGCGGGCTGAACACGGTCAGGGTAAAAGTATCAGGCGGGCTGGAGCCTTCGGTGGATGCCCGGCTGGACCGCCAATTGATTGCAGCGGTGCTTCCTGGCGAAGAGAGGGGATTGAGCTATAAGACAACAGTCTTGCCGGTCATCGCGGCCCCTGTCAAAAAGGGAGCTGTGCTTGGCGCCGTCAATATCATGTTGAATGGAAATCAGATTGGCGCCGTTGACCTGTTGGCGGCCAGCGACATCCCGGCTGGACCCACTTTCTGGACAAGGCTGCTGGGCGTATTACACCTCTGACCTCATACTTGTTGAAGAACCTCGAACTTCGAAAAGGCCGAAGGGTTGGGTCTAACCGCTTTGCCTCCTTCATATGGTGAACTAGGTAGATGCTGCCACCTTAGCGTGAGCGCAGCGAACCGGGCGCCCTCTGGGCGCGGCACCTGAAAGGTGGAGGCGGGAGAGGCGTGCTCAACCTGGTTTGGCTTTTTTTAATTTTGGGTGGGATTGCGGTTGCTGCCTGCAACGGCAGGATCGATCTGGTGACGGAGACTATTTTTAGCGCCGCCAACGATGGGGTCAGGGTTTGCCTGGAACTGATCGGTCTGATGACTCTGTGGATGGGGATGTTGGAAGTGGCCCGGCAGGCTGGACTGATCAGGCTGTTGGCCCGCCTGGTCCGCCCTCTGACTGTACTCCTGTTCCCGGACATTCCTCCTCAGCATCCGGCCATGGGCTCCATCATCATGAATATCTGCGCCAACATCCTCGGCCTGGGCAATGCGGCCACCCCTTTCGGGCTGAAGGCAATGCAGGAGCTGCAAAAGCTCAACCCCAGACCTGACACCGCCTCGAATTCCATGTGCACCTTTTTGGCCCTCAACACATCCTGTATCGTCCTGATCCCGGCTACCATCATCGGTGTCCGGGTGGCGACAGGGTCCGCCAACGCCACCGAGATCGTCGCCCCGACTATTTTTGCCACCGGTTTCTCCATGGTTTTTGTAATGGTGGCGGACATCATCTGGCGCACCTATCTGCAGGGCAGGCGCAGGAGGCCGCCCCAGTGCTAGCCCTGCTCCTGGGAGCAGTCTCGCGCTGGGCGATCCCGGCCCTGATCTGTCTGTTTCTGCTGCTGGGGTGGTTGCGCCGGGTGCCGGTGTACGAGGCTTTTATCCAGGGGGGCGCCGAGGGCTTTATGACGGCCATCCGGATCATACCCTACCTGGTAGCCATGTTCGTGGCGATCAAAGTCTTTCGGGTCTCGGGCGCCATGGAACTCCTCGCCCACGCCTGCTCTCCCGTTTTAAGGCTCTTCGGGGTGCCGGCAGAGGTGCTGCCCCTGGCAATCATGCGCCCACTCTCCGGAAGCAGCGCCCTCGGCCTTGCCACCGAGCTGATCAAGACTTACGGACCGGACTCCTTTGTGGGCAGATTGGCCTCTGTCATGCAGGGTTCCACCGACACCACCTTCTTCGTGCTGACGGTCTACTTCGGTTCGGTAGGGGTCAGGCGCTTCCGGCACGCAGTCGTCCTGGGCCTGCTGGCAGACCTGTCCGGCCTGTGCGCCTCCGTCTGGATCTGCAACCACCTGTTCAGGTAGGGCTATTCTTCATTACTAGCATACAAGCCCGTCTAACGGGCTTTTATTCTGCCCTGGCCTTATGTAAAATGGCTGACCTGGCAGGAATCATCGAGAGATTGTATAATCAGGGAAAACGTGTCTGCACAAAGGGGAGGCCGTATTTTGCCGGAAAGACTGCACAAGGTGTTGGCAAGGGCTGGTGTCGGCTCGCGCCGCGCCTGCGAGGAGTTGATCCGGGACGGCAGGGTCCGGGTGGATGGAGAGCCCGCCGGCATTGGGATGCTGGTTGACCCGGAGCGTCAGGATGTCTGCGTGGATGGCAAAAGGGTGTCGACAGCCGGGGAGCTCTACTATTTTCTGGTATACAAGCCAAAAGGATATGTATCCACAGCCAGGGACCCCCAGGGAAGGCTGAAGGTGACCGACCTGGTGCCCTTGCCGGGGGTGCGTCTTTATCCGGTTGGCCGGCTGGACCTGCAGACCAGCGGTTTGCTGATCCTGACCAATGATGGAGAATTGACCTTCCTGCTGACCCATCCCAAGCATGACGTCTGGAAAACCTACCAGGCACAGGTGATAGGGGTACCTGGCGCTGAGGAGATAGCGAGGCTGCAGCAGGGAGTGCTGCTGGCGGAGGGAAAGACTGCTCCGGCCAGGGTTAAAATATTGAGAGAGCTTCCTGGCGCAACGCTGCTGGAGATCGGCCTGCGGGAGGGCAAAAAGCGGCAGGTGCGCAAGATGTGTGAGGCGGTAGGGCATCCGGTGATCGAACTCCAGCGCACCAGCCTGGAATTTCTTACGCTGGAGGGGCTGCGACCCGGCCAGTATCGCCGGCTCACCCCCGGCGAGGTGTCAACTCTGAAAGAGATCGCTTTGAGGGGCGAGACGACGACCAATGTCTCGAAGTATGGCAGCGAAACGCAGTCCATGAAAGAGATGTCCGTGAGGAGTAAAGAGTGAAGGTTTCGAACAGATTGAAAAAGAGAGAGACAAAACGCAAAATAAGTGGAAGAATAGTACAAGAAAACACGTGACAGGGAGAGCTAGCGATGAATAGGCCTCGGTTGGAAAAAGGACTCGTCCAGGTGTATACGGGCGACAGCAAGGGAAAGACGACTGCAGCCCTAGGGTTGGTCTTGCGCGCTGTCGGACATGGTTTCTGTGCCTGCATGATCCAGTTCCTGAAGGGCGGGGCTTACACAGGGGAGCTGTTTGCCGCCCAGAGGCTGTATCCCAACTTCACCATCCGCCAGTATGGAATCACCTGCCCTTACAGCGCTCTGATCAGACAGGGGGAGACGGAGTGCAAGGGTTGCGGCCGGTGCTTTACGGAAAAGGGGAAGATTACCGAGGAAAACAGGAACCTTGCCCGTCTGGCTTTTAAAGCCGCTGAAGAGGCTGTCGGCTCAGGTGATTACGACATCGTGGTCCTGGACGAGATCAATCATGCCTTTCATTTCGGGCTCCTTCCCGTTGCAGATGTGCTGGCGCTACTTGCCGGGAAACCTGAACATGTGGAGGTAATCCTGACCGGGCGCAACGCTCCACCGGAGATTATCGCCGCCGCCGACCTGGTGACTGAGATGCGCATTGTCAAACACCCTCTCCAAAAGGGGATTAAAAGTCGCCGCGGGATTGAATATTAGGAAGTTAAAAGGAATTATGCCAGCTTGCAGCGAAAATAGCAGAAATATAAATGTTCAACTGGGTCTTGGCTTCGGGGGGGTGTTTTCCCCCACCGAAGTTTAGAGCCAGTTAGCACAGTGATGTAGCCGCTCTTATCCCACCGCTTCGAAGAAGCGGGGGCATTAGAGCG
>PKYJ01000164.1:0-4958 GCA_003132605.1 Peptococcaceae bacterium
GACGTTCAGCAGTTGCAGAATGCTTTGCAGGCCAACGGCAAGACGATAGACACGGCCAGCTTCGGGACATTTACCAACCAGCATTTAATGGATTGCAGCCTAGTGGATGCCAATACAGTAACTGTCGACGGGCAGCAGATCACCGTTCCGGCAGCTATCGGCGCCTATCAGAGAACCGGGGATCTGCAGTTGAACCAGGGCGCAAAGCTCCTCGCCACCCCCAAGGTGGATGGGATCAACAGCTTTTTAACCAGCCTGGGCAGCAAGAGCCTGCTACCTGCCAATCTTGACGGCCAGACCTTTACCATTCAGATTCCAGGTTCCGTAAGCGCCACCTTCGAGCAGCCGGGGGCGACTGATTCGCTGATCNNTCGTTGTCACCGGCCTTGACAGTACCGGCCGGTGTCGATGTGGAACAGGTCAGGAAGGCCCTGCTGGCTATCCCGATCCTGCCGGATAACATGCGCAACACTTTGGCCGGTGTGAATATTAACAATGGTACATTGTTGATTCCCGATTTCGCGATCGACGAACGCGGCGGATCCATCGAGAGCGTCACTGTCAACGGCAGCCAGGGTGTCCTGATCACCCCGCCGCCGCTAGGCTCTAAAACCGGGCCACTCCGTGATCTGAATCCCGGCAATCAGCTTTTTCCGGAACACCAGATTAACGGCAAAGCACTGATCTGGCCGCAGGGCGGAGTCTGGAACTGCCTGGAGGGGAACTTCACGCTCGATGAGGCAGTGGCTCTGGCAGCATCAATCAAGTAGTTTGCTTGGCATGCTGTTAGCACAGTCTCTGAATTGAATGGCGGTGTTGGATTGACAACGGTACTGGAGACGGAACAATTGACCAAGCTCTACCCGACCGGAGGGGGATGTTTCGACATCTCCCTCTCACTGGGTGCCGGAGAAACATTCGGGCTCCTGGGGCCGAACGGGGCGGGGAAGANNCAGGGCAAGCATCCTCGGCCTGCCCCACGGCAGCCTGAAGGCCCGGCGGCAGGTGGGTTTTTTGCCCGAGAATTTTCGCTACCACGACTGGATGACGGCGGCCGAATTGCTGGAGTTTCACGGAACCTTGCACGGCCTGAGCCGGGGCGAGGCCCGGCAGCGAATTGCGCAGACGCTGGTCATGGTTGGCTTGAAGGGCTTGGAGAAAAGGCTGGTACGCACCTTCAGCAAGGGCATGCAGCAGCGCCTGGGGCTGGCGGTGGCGCTGTTGCCCCGGCCACGCCTGCTGTTCCTGGATGAACCGACCTCTGCCCTGGACCCCATGGGACGGCGGGAGATCCGGGAGATCATGCAGGAGCTTCAAGATCGGGGCATGGCCATCTTTCTCAACAGCCACCTGCTCACCGAGGTGGAGAAGGTCTGCCTGAAGGTGGCCGTGATCAAGAATGGCCGCATCGTGGCTACCGGTAGGCTGGAAGAACTGCTGGGGATGGGGCGGCATCATGAGGTGCAGTTGGATGTCGGCGGCCTGGCCGCGGAGTTGCTGCAGCGCATCGAACAGATCTCCACAGTGCTGCACCGGGAAGACGATGCCGCTGGCCGCTCGAAGCTCAGGCTCCGGGTGGATGACCGGGACAAACTGCCCCTGCTGGCAGAGGTAGTGGTTCACGCCGGCGGTAAGATCTACAACCTTTCCATGGTTCAGAACTCCCTGGAGGATCTGTTCATGGAACTGATGGCAGGTGAGAACGCAGATGCTTAAGGGAATCCTGGTGATGGCCCGCTTTGCCCTGCTGGAAGTGCTGCGGAAAAAGGTAGTCCTGGCCGGGGTGTTCCTGACGTGTGTGTATCTCCTGCTCTTCGGGCTGGGACTGCATTACCTGGGAGCCAATATCGGCGTCGTGCAGCGCCAACTGGCCGGGTTTGGCCTGTTCAGCATGGGATTTTACCTGGCCACCTTCCTGACCGTGCTCATTGCCGGTTTTGCAGGGGTGGGGGCAATCTCCGGGGAGATCGAATCCGGCACCGCTTACGCCTTGCTGGCCGAGCCGGTCTCCCGCAGCCAGATCCTGCTGGGCAAGTATGTCGGGTACGGCCTGATGCTGTGCGCCTATGCCGCCTTCTTCTTCTTCGTCCTCTGGGGCCTGATGGCCTGGCAGTTTGGCGTGGTGCTGCCCGGCCCCTGGACGGTGCTGCCGTTGTTCCTGCTGCAGCCGCTGATCATACTGGCCCTGGCCTTCTGGGGCAGCACCATGATGTCCACCCTGGCAAACGGGATCACCATCTTCCTGCTCTACGGGATCGTCCTGGTAGCGGGCATGATCGAGCAGGTCGGCGGCTTTATCCAGATGGCTGGGGGTTCCGCCACAGCCCACGCTGCCAGCGTGATGATCAACATCGGCATCGTCTCCAGCCTGGTCCTGCCGGTTGATGCCCTGTATCGCCGGGCTGTCTTCGTGCTGCTGAGCAACACCGGCAACCTGTTGAGTTCACTACAGTCTCTCGGGCCCTTCGGCTCCGTATCAGTGCCCAGCCAGGCGATGGTGGTCTATGCCTGGGTCTACCTGGTTGGTTGCCTGCTGCTGGCGGTGCGTTCCTTCAAGCGCCGGGATATCTGACAAAGTATTGAACCCCGCAAAAGGCGTCACATTCAAGCCGGAAAGGTGATTGACAGAGACGGGCCGCTTGTGATAAGGTGAAGCCGACAAGTGAATAAGCCGAGACGAGACGAGAAGAGACGAGAAGAGCCGAGGAGAGACGACGCGCAGCCAATTGGGATGCGAACCAGTACTTCGGTACTGGTTTTTTTATTAGCCTGGTTTAGGCCAAACAGACGGGAGGGGTATGCTTGCTGCTGATGATCGACAATTACGACTCCTTCACCTTCAACCTGGTGCAGTACCTGGGGGAGATGGGGCAGGAGATCGAGGTGCGCCGCAACGATGCTATCGGCCTGGAGGAGATCGCCGCCCTGCGGCCAGAGGCCATCATCCTGTCGCCCGGCCCCTGTACGCCCAACGAGGCCGGGATCTGCCTGGACCTGATCGCTCATTTTGCCGGCCAGATCCCGATCCTGGGCGTCTGCCTGGGACACCAGGCGATCGGCCAGGCTTTCGGCGGAGAGGTGGTGCGGGCGCCCCGCCTGATGCACGGCAAGACCTCCCTGATCCATCACGACACCCGAACGATCTATGCCGGCCTCAAGAACCCCTTTGTGGCCACCCGCTACCACTCCCTGATCGTGAAGAGAGAGACCCTGCCGGCCTGCCTGGAGATCACCGCCTGGACCGACCAGGACGAGATCATGGGCATCAGGCACAGGGAGTTCTTCGTGGAGGGGGTGCAGTTTCATCCCGAATCGATCCTTACGGAGGAAGGAAAGCCTCTGTTGTGGAATTTTATCCAGAGGGTCGGTCTGTTCTGGCGGGACATTCAGCCTGCTCAGATGGAGCGGGAGCGCCAGAACGAGGATGCCAGTTATGTCTGATCTTGTGCGGTCCCCTGACAGGACCGGAAAGGAGCGCCTAAAGTGGATCTCCACTTGCGATATAACCAGCCAAAGCAGACGGTTGCCGCCGGAGAGGTGATCTTCGGGAGTCCGGAGGTGATCGTGATGGCCGGTCCCTGTGCCGTCGAGAGCCGCGACTCCTACCTGGCTTGCGCCCGTTCCCTGATGGAAATGGGGGTGCGGGTGCTGCGCGGCGGGGCATTCAAGCCGCGCACCAGCCCTTACAGCTTCGCCGGCCTTGGCCGGGAGGGGCTGAAGATCCTGGCGGAGGCCAGGGAGGCCACCGGGCTGGCGGTGGTGACCGAGGTGCTGGACCCCCGGGACGTGGAGCTGGTGGCCGCCCACGCCGACATTTTGCAGATCGGCAGCCGCAACATGCAGAACTTCGCCCTGCTGCATGAAGTCGGCCAGTGCGGACATCCGGTCATGCTGAAGCGGGGCATGGCGGCCACCTGCGAGGAGTGGTTGCTGGCAGCGGAGCACATCAGGGCGTCGGGCAACGAGCGGATCATCCTGTGCGAGCGGGGCATCCGCACCTTTGAAACCCAGACCCGTACCACCCTCGACCTGAGCGCCGTGCCTGCCCTGAAGGAGTTGGCTCCCTACCCGGTGGTGGTCGATCCCAGCCACTCCTCGGGGAAGAGCGAACTGGTGGGGGCGATGGCCCGGGCGGCAGTGGCCGTCGGGGCAGACGGGCTGCTGGTCGAGGTGCACCCCGACCCCGCCCACGCCCTCTGCGACGGCAGGCAGTCTCTGGACCCGGCAGGGTTTTCCGAGCTGCTGCAGGAGCTGAGGCGGGTCGCCAAGGCGGTCGGACGCCTGATCCGGGACGAGAAGCGGGGCGCTCACAGCCCGGGCAAGGAGACGCAGCTTCTAAAAATCAAGCAGGGAGTGGCCAACGATGATTATTAAAGAGTGCGCCTGCTGCGATCCGGTGCAGGCCTTCGAGTCGTTAAAAGACCGTCCCTTCAGCTTTTTTCTGGACAGCGGCATGGACCCGGAGCGTCTGGGGCGCTACTCCATCATGGGCAGCGACCCCTTCCTGGTCTTCAAATCAAAAGGCGACTCGGTATCGGTCTGGCAGGAGGGGGCATGGTCCGGGCTCAGGGCCAACCCCTTTGACGTCCTGAAGGACATGTGCGGGCGCTACCAGATTCCTGTGCACCCGGCGGTGCCGGTGGCCGCCGGCGCCTTCGGCTACCTGGCCTATGACCTGGGATGGCAGTTGGAGAAGCTGCCACACCAGGCCGAAGACGACCTGGACACCCCGGACTGCTACCTCGGTTTCTACGACCGCCTGGTGGTCTTCGACCACCTGGCCGGCAGGGCCTACCTGACCTCCACCGGCTTGCCGGAGAGCGGGCGTGAGGCTGAGACAAAAGCGGAGCAGCGCCTGTCCGGGCTGGAAGCGTTGCTGTGGCGGGTCTTGGAGAAGCCTCCGGCGAGCGTGCCGGAGCCGCGCCGGGGTACCCGCCGACCCGCTGAAGCGGGTACCC
>PKYJ01000164.1:4978-5166 GCA_003132605.1 Peptococcaceae bacterium
ATCTTCGAGGTCAACCTCACCCAGCGCTTTGCCTGCCCGATCTCCACCACCCCCTGGCAGCTCTATTGCAGGCTGCGCCGGATCAACCCGGCGCCCTTTGCGGCCTATCTCAACTACCCTGAATTGACAGTGGCCAGCGCCTCGCCGGAGCGGTTCCTCCAGGTGCGCGGCGGGCAGGTGGAGACCAG
>PKYJ01000024.1:0-4442 GCA_003132605.1 Peptococcaceae bacterium
TCCCTGATCTCGTTGAAGACCCCCTGGAGATTGGACTCGACTTCCGGCAGCACCTGGCTGTCGTGCTGGTAGACGTTCTCCACCCGGCTGGCCGCCTCCCGGCGGGCGCGTTCGGTCTCCGCCTGGTCGACGTAGGACATGGTGCGGGGCGCCCTGATGTCGAAGGGCGAGATCTGGCCCTCCACGAGGGTGTAACCCCGCCCTATCAAACCAGGCCCGACGACAGCCGCCGCAATCACCAGGAATATGGCAACCAGTTCCACCCTGCGCAAACCGCGGCGGGCAAGCTGCTGCCATCTATTGCCTAGCCAGAGGCTGACTTGTTGCCAGGTAATCATGCGATCCACTCCTGATAGCTACCTAACCTCACACTTCTCATAGGCCTCCACGATCTTCTGCACCAGCGGGTGGCGGATCACGTCTTCCCCGGTCAAGTATTGGAAGGACACGCCATCCACCTCCTTGATCACTTTCTGCACTTCAATCAGGCCGGATGCCTGGCCGCGGGGCAGGTCTACCTGAGTGATATCGCCGGTGACCACAGCCTTGGAACCAAAACCGAGGCGGGTCAGAAACATCTTCATCTGCTCGGGAGTAGTGTTCTGGGCCTCGTCGAGAATGACGAAGGAGTCGTCCAGGGTGCGTCCGCGCATATAGGCAAGCGGCGCCACCTCGATCACGTTCTTTTCCATATAGCGCTGGACGGTCTCCGCTCCGAACACGCTGTAAAGCCCGTCGTAGAGCGGGCGCAGGTAGGGGTCGACCTTCTCCTGGATGTCCCCCGGCAAGAAGCCCAGCTTCTCCCCCGCCTCCACCGCCGGCCGGACCAGGACGATCCGGCTCACTTCCTTGTTGCGAAACGACCGCACTGCCATCACCACCGCCAGGAAGGTCTTGCCGGTCCCGGCGGGGCCGATGGCAAACACCAGGTCATGGTCCCTCATTGCCTGGATGTAGCGGGCCTGCCCGGCAGTCTTCGGACGCACCGGTTTGCCCCTGATGTTGGTCAGGATCACCTCGGACCTGATCTCCGCCAGGTTCATCTGTGACCGCTCCGACACCAGGCGCCAGGCATAATTGATATCCGGGATGGTCACCGGATTCCCCTGCTCCGTCAAGGCGATCAACTGCTGCAGCAGGGCGACAGTCCGGGCCACCGCCTCTTCCTCACCACGGATGATGATCTCACCGCTCCGGGCGACGATCCTGGTTGCACTTTTCTCCTCGATGAATTTCAGATTCTCATCGAGATTACCGAACAGGTTTACGGCGTCATGATTATTGTTGACCATGACCTTGGCTTCCGTGACTGACAAGCTGACAATTTACCCCCTTAATTGAGAGGTGAGAGGCGAGAGGTTGGGAGGCGCAAACTGCTGCGGCACCCCGATCTCTTCCAGGGTCTCCACCGTCAACTGTACTCCGACTCGGCCCACATCCGTATTAACTACTCTCGACCGGTGATCAGCCACCACCGCCCCGGCGGGAAGTTGACCGGCCATGGTTGTCTGAGCCCGCTGGACCGCCAGGCGCAGAGCCTCGTCGTAACTGCGACGCAGTAAAAAGAGCCTTATCTCCTCAACTCTTATTGTAACAAGTTCGACAGGCAAAGTTATATTCCTCCACTGCGGCAATTTTCTTTTGTTCTCTGTCAGGTTGTACAGGGGATAGGGGATAGCGGGCGGCCCCTTTATAATTATTTCCTTGTTTGCCAATCTGATACTGACGATAGTGGCGACGCGTCCGGTCTTCTGCTCCACGACTTCCTCCCGGGGCACTTCAGCGTAGCAGCGGTACCAGACCCGCGCCCTGACGATCCCCTGGGCATCCACGTAGCGCGGCTCATATGGGACGGGCGGCGGCGGGGCGCCTTCAGTCTTGGGCGGTGGTGGCGGGGCGATGATCCCCGAGATCAGGATCTGGCCGGCACGGACCAGATCCCCCTCCTTGACCTTGGGTGAGCCCGCCAGTACCAACATGTCTTTGATCACCCCGTTCTTGACGGCCACAATATTGGCGGCCCCCAGGGATGGCTGCGGCGAGACCCTCTCGTAGATCCTGATGCTCGCCTGCGTCCCCCTGAAGTCCACTTCGGCAAAGGCGATCCCCGGCATTTCCCGCATCAGGCGGTCCGCCACATCCTTGCCGTTGACCAGGAAGCGCAGGTTTCCCGGGTACAGCCCGGCGGAGGCGGCCTCCCGGCGGACCTGGACCGGGTCAAGCTGCTTGGCTCCGACTACATCAACAGTCCAGATCAGCGAGGAGAGCAGGTACAGCAGCAGGCAGAAGGTGATCGCCCCGCCCGTCAGCATCCAGCGGCGCCGTAGGCGCTGCAGGACAAAGGGCAGCCCGCCCTTCGCCCGGATGCGCACTCTGGTGTTGGTACGCCGGGCAATATGCCGCATCGGCTTGAAGGAGCGCGCCGCCACCTTGACCAGGATGGTCTCCTGGTTAACCCAGATCACATCCCAGAGCACCACACCCCTCATGGATGCCAAGTTGATAAACCGCTCCGGGTGCTCCCCCCTGACCGCCAGGACTAGAAAACCCAGCATGTAAGCCCAAAAAACACGTATCAGCACGGCATCGGCACTCCTCCGCCCTTCTCACTTCTCATTNNCCGCTCTAATGCCCCCGCTTCCTCCGCATCCGGGCTACGCCCGGCCTGAAGAATGCGGAGTACATCCGAAGCGGTGGGATAAGAGCGGCTACGTCACAGTTCAATGCTGCGGATCTTACCATCAACGGCAATCTCCTCCGGAAAGATCGTCCGCAGAGCCAAGTCGGTTCCAGTCACCCGCAGTTCCCCGATGCTGGTGCCGATCCTTACCCTCTCCGTGGTGTACTCGATAATGCCGCAGTGGTTCTCCACGATCATCTGGATGTCGCCGAGCACAGTGATCCGGGGCAGGCCCATGACCAGTTCCTTGGGCAACTCCAGGAAGTGGGCAAGGAAATACTCGAGGCTCTTCATTTCCCTGGGCACAACAAATCCCACCTTTCCCTCCAATTTTATGCAGGTGTGGTGCCGAAGAGACCAATTTGGTGGTTGGTGGTCGGTTGGTGGTGGCATAAAACGGTAGTTGGATTATTAAGCTTTCAGATCTTTTTTTTAGCCATCAGTCGTCGGCAGTTATCCTTCAACGACCAACAACCAAAAGAAAAGCCGCCCCGGTTCAACCAAGGGCGGCTCGCTGTTAATCTTTCTTCTTTTCGATGTTGGAAGTTTGACATTCGATATTCGAAAGCTTTGCACTTTCGACCCTTTAGCCTCAGTCACTTGAGGGAGTTAGAAGAGAACGAACGATCTCCTGAACGGCCCTGCCATCTGCACACCCTTTCACCTGTGGCATCAGCGCTCCCATGACACTGCCGATCTGCCGCGTATCAGTGGCGCCGGTGGTGGCGATAGCCTGGCGAGCCTATAACGCCTCTTTCATGTCATTGAACAATCGTTCCTGCAGTGTCAAGAAAACCAACTCCCTAGGCCCAGCGACGTTTTCGCGCTGCCTCGGACTTCTTCTTCTTTTTGACACTCGGTTTCAGATAATGCTCGTGCTTACGTGCTTCAACCAGTACCCCGGATTTTTGACAGGAACGTTTAAAACGCCTCAGGGCGCTATCCAGGGATTCGTTTTTTCCGACCCTAACCTCGGCCATACCTACTTCTTCCCCCCCCTCGGCTAAGTTCCGTACGGCGATTGCTGCTGCTAAAAGACAAAATTAATGTCCCCATTCTAGGAACAGATACGCTTATATTATACACTACTGGTTTAAAGAGCGTCAACCGCGGTAGCCAAGCTTTCGCAGTTGCCCCTCGATGTAAGTTCGACATTTGATGTTCGACTATCTTCGGTTAGATGATCGATCAGCTTTTTCCTTCGAACCTCGAACTCCTAACTCGAGGCTGCCGCTCCCGTACCACAGCACCGCCGCTGCAACGACGCTGCCGACCGCCTTCACCTGGTGGTCAATGCCCAGGACGTGCACCTCCTGCAGCGTCAAGCCGCGCCTTTCAAACCCCTCCTCGACCATCTTCCGGACGCTGGCGTCCGCCTCGTCCTTGGCGCAGTAACCCTCGAACTCCATGATCACGCCGATACTGTCCGGGCTGCCGATCCCCACCCCGATGGCGGCGGCGATAACCTGGCCGGGCTGACTGCTCGTGATGAATCCGTAGGCGGTCGGTGTCAAAGATCCCGGCGGGATCTCCAGGTTCCTCGTTAACTGGGTTGACGGCGGCAGAATGCTGCTCACCCGCAGCAGGTTCAGATTGCCGATGCCTGCCTCGACGAGCGCCGCGTCAAAGGCGTTCAGAGGCGTGCCTCCCTCCCCGTGCCCGGCCACCAGGGTAAATTTACACGGCGTTGCTAACAAATGTTTCCCTCCTCACCAGCTTAGCTCTTTCAACTGGGTCTTGCTTCAGTGGGGGAAAAGCAATC
>PKYJ01000024.1:4452-12179 GCA_003132605.1 Peptococcaceae bacterium
CGGGTAGTCATCTGTGATAAATTATATGGAAGAATGGCCTGAATGGTCCCGCCCCTTCAAATGGGCCTTGGAACTTAAAATCTATTCAGTACATAACGGGGATGGCGGTTTCATAATTATTAACAAACCCTTGTGAAGGCGGGACAAAATGTTCGCAGAGTTTATCCTGGCAGCGCTGGCCTGCCTGGGTACCCTGGCCGCATCCCTGGCGGTGTTCTTTCATTACCAGGGGGACAGCGAGATTACCTTTGACACCGCGGCCGCCCGGGATTCCCGGATCACCAAAAACATGCCGCAACGGACCATCCGCTGCCGCTGCCTGATCCCCCTGGCCAACCGCGGGCGGCAGAATGGCATGGTGATCAACGTTTTCTGCCAGCCGATGTACTACGGAAAGATCATGGAGCAACTGGATATCACCGCCCGGCTGCGGCTGCTGGATGCGCCGGCGCGGCAGAACGGCTACTGGGAGGCGGTGATCGTCAAGAAGAACACCACTCACCTGGTGGAGCTGGAGGTAACCATCCGTTCGCAGGTTGATCTGCTCCGGGTCGCCAGGGAGATCCCCTGCCTGAAGGTGATCATCTACTACCAGGTGGTCGGACGCGACGGGATCCAGTGGTACCTGTCAGAAGCCCGATTTGATCTGGCCGGATGAGGCCTTCTCGAGGCTCGATGTTCGAATTTGAGCAGAACCTCGAACCGCAAGGATGTACACAGGGAGGAAACGGCATGACCCTGGATGTAATCCCCCTGCAAACCAAGATCATCACCCCGGAAGACCGGCTGTTTCAAATCGTCGCCGATTACGCCGGGCCGCATCTCCGACCCGGCGATATCCTGGTGCTGGCCGAGAGCATGGTGGCCATCACCCAGGGACGGCTGATCCGGCCGGAGCAGGTCAAGCCCACCCCCTGGGCACTGGCCCTGGCCCGTTTCGTCAGCCAGGACGGCAGCCTCTCCTCCCCTTACGCCATGCAGGTGATCATGAATGAGAGCGGCGCCCTGCGCACCCTGTTCGCCTTCTGCACCGCCGCTTTGACCCGCCTGGTATTCGGCCGCCGGGGGGATTTTTACCGGTTCGCGGGGCAGCAGGCCTCTCTGGTGGACGACGTCACCGGAAACATGCCCCCCTTCGACAAGCACATCGTACTCGGCCCCAAGCATCCGGAGCAGGTGGTAGCGGAGACCAGGGAGCGGTTCGGCGTGGAGGCCGCCATCATCGACGCCAACGACCTCGGACACACCAAGATCCTGGCTGCCACGAGCGGGGCCAGCCAGAAACTGCTCTTAAAAGTGTTCCGGGCCAACCCCGGCGGCAACGCCGACCAGCAGACCCCGATCGTCATCATCCGCAAAACCCGTTCCTGACGGTGCCCCACCCAGAGGGTACCCGGGCGGGCACGGAGGCCGGAAGCAAGATGTCGGAAGCCAGAAACTTCCGGCATCCGACATCCAATTTGGGACGGTTCCTCGATTCACTTGTTTCAGTAATTTATGTACCGGAAGTGCTGGAAAATTTTGCTGCGCCAACGCAGGAGGTAGTCTCCCTCGGTCGCCCAGGGCCATACGTTGTGGATGACCAGAGGCACGCCGTCTTTACGCCTCCGGTTGGAGATGATGGCGATATGGTCGGGGTCGGCAGGAAGGCCGAATACCACGATGTCGCCGGGCTGCCACTGCACTAGGTTGCTGGCGTCGCCGGGCTTGACATCCTTAGTCAGCAAGGTGGCATGGCGTTGAAAGAATACATCCAGAACGCCCACCTTCCGGAAATCGATGTTGGGGTCCGGTTTCTTGACGAAAGCACTGTAGGCGGCAGGGTCGGTCCGGATGTCTGCGTCCACCATGTCCTTGAGATTGTATCCGGCCGCCCTGAAGGCCCGCCAGATGACATCGGCGTCGTCACCCCGGCCCTCCGGCGGGTAGCCGCCCTGATAATAGGAGGTGTCATACCAGGTGCGTCTGGTGACTTCCTGCCTGGCGCCGTTGACCAGGTCGATGGAGTCCTGGATACCGTTATGGTTCTGGTCCTGATCCGGCACCACTGTGGGCACCGGGCACTTTTTCTGGAAGGTGAGGGTGTCCATAAACGGCAGATAGTTGAGGTGGACCAGAAGCAAATTCCCAAAGGTGGCCAGCATTGCCACGGTAAACATCAGCACCAACGAGAACAGCCAGATCTTCTGCAAGCGCGTCATGATTTTCTCCCTGTTGCCAATCCCGATTGCAACCAATCTTCCGGTTTCTATTTTTCGATAAACAAGACGTCTTTACCTGCAATAGAGGCGCGATAAGCCGTTCAACATTCATTTTCTCCCGGGCAATCGAAATCCGGGGACGCCGCCGGGAAGCAAACATTTCTTTCTTCTTTAAACGATGGGGGCGGGGTCCATAAAAAAGGTGGACCGCTATTTGCCAGATCGGGGGTCTTGCCTGTCTGGCAGAGGCCGGCCAAGGGGCAGGCCTCACAATGCGGCCTGGCTGTACAGATGTGATGTCCCAGGGCATCGATCAAGGCGTGATACTCGTTGTAGAGGGGAGCATCCGGAGGCAGGGCGCCAATGAAGAGGGACTGCATCTCCCGGTAGGAGATCCGCTCCGGAAAGTATCCCAGCCGGTGAAAGATCCGGTGGGTATAGGCATCGATCACAAAGACCGGTTTGCCGGCAGCGTAGAGCACGATGGCATCGGCGGTCTCGGGCCCGATCCCGTAGATGCTCAGCAGGCGACGGCGCAGGCCCATGGCCTCCTGTGCCAGAAAAGCGTCCAGGTCTCCCCCGTGCTCTGCCGCCACCACCCGGCAGAAGACCTGCAGCTTCCTGGCTTTCTGGATGTGGTAGCGGGTCGGGCGCAGCAGTGGCGACAGGTCCTCTTCCGGGACGGCCAGCAGTCCCTCGAGGGATAGCAGACCAGCCGCTTTCAGGTTGTCGATGGCCGACGTCACGCTCCACCAGGTGACGTTTTGGGTCAGGATCGCCCCCACGATCATCTCGAAGGGGCCGTCTGCCGGCCACCAGTGCCGGGGGCCGAAGTGGCCGTAAAGCCGATCATAGATCTCCATCAATGCTTGGCGCATATCTACCACCAGATGTCAGTCAATTAGTTCTGCAGGGCAGGGTCGATACCCGGCGGCGGCATCAGTTCGCAATTCCCCAGGCGCTCCAGAACCTTGCCCAGGCGTTCCCCGGGTTTGGCGTTCTCCTTGTATAGGGTCAGCATCTTCTCGGCCATGGCCAGCACATCCTCCTCGATCAGCCCTTCATACAGCACCCGGCCCAGGCTCGGGTTCTTGCCCAACTTGCCGCCGACCACCACGGTATACCCCTTGGCCCGTCCAAAAACGCCGAAATCCTTGATCCAGCCCTCGGCGCAGTTGTTGGGACAGCCGGAGACGCCGATCTTGAACTTTCCCGGCAGGGGCATGCCCAGGAATCTCTCTTCCAGCTTCAAACCGAGGCCCATGGCGTCCTGCTGGGCGTTCTTGCAGTAGGACAGGCCCGGGCAGATCTTCACGCTCTTCAAAATCTTCTTGCCGGTGGGCGCCGGCTCCATACCCAGATCCTGCCAGATTGCCTCCACCTGGTCCGCCTTCACGCCGAATAGGGCGATCCGCTGCGCCCCGGTGATCTTGACCATCGGCACCTGGTACTTCTCGGCAACATCCGCCAACCTCTTCAAGATCTCAGCGGTAAGCATCCCGCCCACGAGGCGCGGGGTCATCATGTAGGTCTCCTTGTCCCGCTGCAGCACGGCACCGCGCGGGGCATCTCCCAGTAAAGTCTCTCCCATCAGTTCAAACCTCCCAGTATGTTCTTTTCAAATCATCCAACCACCCTGGCGCTAATGCGAGGCACCGACTGCCAACCGCTATTTAGCCCGGAGGCCAGGTCATGAACCGCCCGCCCAGCAGGTGCAGGTGCAGGTGGTGGACGGTCTGCCCACCGTTGTCCCCGGTATTGATCACTATCCGGAAGCCGTCCTCGGCCACCCCCAACTGCTGGGCGACCTTGGTGGCCGTTAGCAGCAGCCTGGCGACCAGATCGGACTGCTGCGCCCCCACATCCAGCAGCGAACCCAGATGCGTCTTAGGGATCAGCAGCACGTGAACTGGAGCTACCGACTTGATATCCTTGAACGCCAGGAATTCGTCGTCCTCGTAGACGACCTGGGCATTCAACTCGTGGGTAGCAATCTTGCAGAAGATGCAGTCGCTCATCGGTCTCTCTCCTTTCAAGGGCCTTGACTATCTCGCTTCTAATAGCCGAAATTCGTGTACTTATTTTATCACACAAATGATTTTTTCAGAATGAAGATAGCACTGCCTCACCGTAAAGGATGTCCCCCTCCAACCGCTTCAGGACACGCACCGGGACGAGGCTGCCCTGGAGGTCGGCACTGCCATCCGGAGCAGGAAAGGCCACTCTAAGGTAGTTGTCGCTCAGCCCCTCCCAGCAGCCGCGCCGCGCCGGGTGCCGCGCCGGGTGCTCCACCAGGACCGGCAGCGTCTGGCCAATGAACCGGCCAGCGAAGGCTGCAACCTGCTCATCGGCCAGACGGCGCAGTCTGCCGCTGCGCTCGTCCTTGGCTGCGGGCGCTACCTGGCCGGGCATCTCCGCAGCCCGGGTGCCGGGGCGTGGGGAATACTTAAAAACATGCAGGTCGCGGAATGGGAGGGAGGCGACGAAGCGGCAGGTATTTTCAAAGCGCAGGTCGGTCTCGCCAGGAAAGCCCACCATGACGTCCGCAGCTACAGCCACCCCCGGCCGCCGCTCCTGGACGCGGCGGAACAGGTCTTCGTAATCAGCAGCCTGGTAGGACCGCCCCATCAGGGCCAGGATCCCGTCATCCCCGGACTGCAGGGGCAGGTGCAGGTGGCGGCAGATACGGGGTGAGGCCAAGACATCCAATAACTCATCGGGCACCTCTGACGGTTCCACCGAACTCAGGCGGAGCCGGAACTCCCCTGGCAGTTGCAGCAGCATCCTAAGCAGGGAGGCCAGGTTGATGCCGTCTGCCAGGTCCCTGCCGTAGGCGGAGGCGTGAACGCCGGTCAATACCACCTCCCGGAAGCCGGCAGCCAGTAATTCTTCCAACCGTCTCAGAGCCAACTCCGGCCGCAGGCTGCGCACCGGCCCCCTGGCAAAGGGCACGATGCAGTAGGAGCAATACTGGTCGCAGCCGTCCTCGATCTTCAGGAAGGCCCTGGTCCGGTTGCGGGGACGGGGCAGCGGCAGCTCCTCGAACCTGGCCCCCCCTGACAACGGGGAGACTATACAGAGGGCTTCGGCCGATCCTCCGTCGTCACCCGGGGCGACATCAAGCATGCGGCTAGCAGCCTGCTCCACCAGGTCGACGATCCGTCCCCGGTCCTGGGTGCCCACCAGCACATCCACCCCCAGGGACAGCACCTCTTCCGGCGCCGTCTGGGCGTAACAGCCCACTACGGCGGTCACTGCCGTCCCGCCCCGGGCTTCCCCCGCCGGGTTTCCCCCGGCGCCAGCCGGGCACTGGCGACGGGCCACCGCCCGGCGGATCATCTGCCGTGACTTGTGGTCGGCCAGATGGGTGACAGTGCATGTATTAATTATGTAAACTTCAGCCGGGCTGTCGAACCCGACGATCTCGTAGCCTCTCCCCCGGAACAACTCCTGAAGGGCAGCAGTCTCCTGCTGGTTGACCTTGCAGCCAAGCGTGAAAAAGGCGACCCTTCTAGGGCGCCCCACATCTTCCTTTTCGGGCGCTGATGGCGCCACCCAGGTCACCCCGCTTATCCGATAAAGGCATCCTTCATCTTCTCGAAGAAACCCTTGCCCCGGGAATGGTACTGGTCATCCCGCTCCAACTTCTCGAACTGCTGGAGCAGTTCTTTCTGCTTCTCGGTCAGCCGGGACGGGATCATCACGTTGATCCTGATCACCTGGTCGCCGCGCCCGTAGCCCTGCAGGTGGGAGATCCCCTTGCCCCGCAGGTGGAACACGGCGCCGGGCTGGGTAGCCTCGGGAATTTTCAGACTGGTCTTGCCATCCAGGGTCGGGATCTCGATCTCGTCCCCCAGGGCTGCCTGGACGAAGGAGATGGGGATCTCGCAGATGACATCGTTTCCCTGACGCTGGAATAACTTGTGCGGCTTGACGCGCAGGCCCACATAAAGATCCCCGGCCGGACCGCCGCGTGTTCCCAACTCTCCATCCCGGCTCAGGCGCAAGGTGGACCCGTTATCCACGCCGGCCGGCACGGTCAGTTTCACCTTGCGCGACCTCTTCGCCCTGCCCCGTCCCTGGCAGGCAGGGCAGGGCTTCTCGATCGTCCGGCCCTCGCCGCGGCACTGGTCGCAGGTCTGCACCGTCTCAAAGCGCCCGAAGGCGATGGACTGGGTGATCCGCACCTGGCCGGTACCCTTGCACCGGGAGCAAATGACCGGTTTCGTCCCGGGCGCCGCGCCCGAACCGTCACAATCTCCGCAGTCCTCCCAGCGGTTGATCCTGACCTCTTTTTCAACTCCAAAGGCCGCTTCCTCGAAGCTCAGGTCCAGTTCCATCTGGATGTCGGCGCCGCGTTGCGGCCCCCGTCGCTGCTGCTGCTGCTGGCCTAAACCGCCGAAACCGTTGAAAAAGACGTCGAACAGGTCGCCAAAACCCCCGAAGCCGAAGTCAGCGCCTGTACCTCCGCCAAAACCGCTAAAGTCACCGTTGCTAAAACCGGCATGGCCGAACTGGTCGTAGCGCCCCCGCTTCTCTGCGTCGCTCAGGACCTCATAGGCCTCGGCAGCCTCCTTGAACTTCTCGGCAGCCGCTTCCTTGTTATCGGGGTTCATATCTGGATGGTACTTGCGGGCCAGTTGCCGGAAAGCCTTCTTGATCTCCGCCTCCGTGGCCGTCTTGGCGACGCCAAGCACCTCGTAGTAATCCCTCTTTGCCAATAGGCTCACTCCCAAAAAAAACCTATGATCCGCCTACATTATATTCATCACCATGATGTTAAATCAACTGGATATTCATATTAATAAGCCGGCTATTTTCCCTCATCGTCCACTACCTTGTAGTCTGCATCAACCGTGGGACCGCCATCCCCACTACCGGAAGCGCCAGTCTCTCCACCCGGAGTACCGGGTTCGCCGCCGGGCTCCTGCTGGGCGCCTGTCTGTTGGTAGACCTTGGATGTCAAGTCGTAGAGCACCTTGGTCAGGTTCTCGGTCTTCTGTTTGATCAGGTCCAGGTCCTGTCCCTCCATGGCCTTCTTCAACTCATCCTTGGCCGCGTCGATCTTGCCGGCATCCTCCTCGGGAACCTTGTCGCCCAGGTCCTTGAGGGTCTTCTCCGTCTGGTAGATCAGGCTGTCTGCCTGGTTGCGGATCTCAGCCGCGGATTTCTTCTTCTTGTCTTCCTCGGCAAACTGCTCGGAGTCCTTCACCATCTTCTGGATCTCGTCGTCGTTCAGGTTAGTGGTGGCAGTGATGGTGATCGCCTGTTCCTTACCGGTACCCATGTCCTTGGCGGTGACGTGGACGATCCCGTTGACGTCGATGTCAAACTTGACCTCGATCTGGGGTATGCCTCGCGGCGTCGGCGGTATACCCGTCAGTTGGAAACGGCCGAGAGTCTTGTTATCACCGGCCATGCCCCGCTCACCCTGGAGCACGTGAATGTCCACACTGGTCTGCATATCGGCGGCAGTAGTGTACATCTGGCTCTTGGAGGTAGGGATGGTGGTGTTGCGCTCGATCA
>PKYJ01000039.1:0-4848 GCA_003132605.1 Peptococcaceae bacterium
TGATCAGGAGATCGATGTTGCTCAGGATTTCCTCGCAGGGCCCCGCGGCCACCAAGTGGTGGTCCTCGCTGAAGATCAGGGCGCGGTCGGCGATCTCCTCCACGGTTTCCAGGTTGTGAGTGGCCACGATGATTGTCTTTCCTGCCTTGTTCAGTTGTTGGAGCAGGTGGATCAGTTTGCGCTGCGTCCGCGGGTCCAGCCCGCTCGTAGGCTCATCCAGCAGCAGCACATCCGGGTTCAGGGAGAGCACCGAGGCCAGCGCCACCAGCCTCTTCTCCCCGCCGGAGAGCTTGAACGGCGGCCGCTGAAGAAAGCGTTCCAGGCCGAGCATGGCGACCACTTCATCCACCAGCCGGTGGACCTCGGCTTCCGGCAAGCCCAGTTGCACCGGCCCGAAGGCGATCTCTTCCCAGACGTTGGAATTGAACAGTTGAGCGTCGGAATTTTGAAAGACGAATCCC
Source organism: Peptococcaceae bacterium (assembly GCA_003132605.1). Lineage (GTDB taxonomy): Bacteria > Bacillota > DSM-12270 > Thermacetogeniales > Thermacetogeniaceae > Palsa-1188. The sequence goes on from PKYJ01000039.1 coordinate 462, forward strand.
ACCCGGCGTCGGAAAGCGAAGGAAAACTCCTCGTTTGCCAGGCTCTCCTCACTGAGGACTTGCCCGAAAGCCTTTAACGTTCCCTCCCTGATAAACAACAGGCCGTTCAACAGCTTGAGCAGGGTGGACTTCCCGCTCCCGTTGGCGCCCAGCAGGGCCACCTTCTCGCCCCTTTTGATCGTCAGGTTGATGCCTTCCAGCGCCTTTTCGCCGCTCGGGTAGTTAAAGCCGACGTCTTTTAACTCGAAGATAGCTTCATCATCAACTGACAAACCGATCACCCCCAAGCAGAATTATCGTGACCAGAAGCGTAAAAGCGGTCCAAAACCAGTCCAGCCCCCGGATCTTGGCGTTTGTCAGGGTGCGCGGAGTGCCGGTAAAGCCCCGGGAGAGCATCGCCGCATGGACCTCGTCGCTCAGGATGATCGCCCTCGTCCAGAGGGCGCCCATGGCATTGCCAACAAACTGCTGCTGCTCCCCGGTTCCCGTCCGGCCTACCGTCCGGCTCATCCGGGCCTGGAACATGTCGCTGGCGCTCTGCAGCAGAACATAGATATAGCGATAGGTCATCTCCAAGATCTTGATAAACAGCGTCGGGATCCGGATCATGCTGAATCCCCTCAGGAGATACGCCCAGCGGGTGGTCAGGGTCAACAACACGCTCAGGGAAACGCAGGCCCCCACCCGCAGGATGAAGACGACCGCCCCATGAACCCCCTGGCTGGTGATCGTCAGCTCGCCCGGCAGCACCCACGGCCCGAAGTGGTGCTGGCCGCTGAAGTGAAGCAGCACCAGCAGCGGATCTCCCGGACGAACAACGTTGAAGAGCGTCGGCAGGACGATGATACCGGTAAATATCGGCACCACCAGCCAGACCCGCTTCAAGAAGGTGGACAGCGGCACGGCAGACATATAGGCCAGCATCAGGATCCAAAGATTGAACAGGAGCAGCAGCTCCCAACTGTGCAGGCTCACGGCCACAAGGATCAGCAACAGGGTGGTGACCACCTTGATGCCGGGATGCAAGCCCTGCATCAGGCCATTGGCGCCGGCTATCCGTTCGGCGTAGAAGTCGTCCATCAGGGCGCCCGAGAAGGTGTCGATGGTTTTTTCCACAAAACCTTTCTGCGCCTTTTTAGTGCTGTTTGAGGGGGGGAGCGGCCCCTGCGACTTCAGGAGCCACTCCGGTATCTGATAATCAACCATGGTAAATCAAGTTCCTTCCCACTGTGACTTGTCCGACAACGATCAGCCTCAAGTATCCGACTTTTTGGCTTCTCTGGCAGCGATCAGCCTGGTGACCAGATAGGTAAGGCCGGCGATGATGGCGATCCCCGCCACTGCCGAAAGATAATAACCGATGCTCTGGTGCCAGATGTCCGGGTTGGCGCCACCATAGCCGGGGATACCGTAATCCTGCAGCAAGCCTGAATAGTGGTCGCGCAGGGCCGCCAGACCTGCGGGAACAAAGCCGAAGGCACTCTTGATTTCATTGATGCCCCCCTCGCCGAAGGCGCCTCCAGGGGCGAGCAGCCCGATCGGGACGAGCACGATCAGGGCTATCACAACATACCACAACTTATTGAACGCCGCCTTGACCGGCGCCACCTTCGCCGCGATCTGTTCTACGATCACCGATGGGTTGGTTGCCTGGAAGTAGCGCGTGACCACACCCGTAACAATGGCTTCGACGGGGCCTGCGACCACAAGATGGGCTAACAGCATGGACGACACCGCCAGGCCGATGGGGAAGGGAGCATAGAGCGGCACGCCCTGCGCAGTGTGAAACAACGCCGGCTGCAATCCGAACTCGACACCGGTGCAGGCAGCCGCCAGGTTGATGCCGACATAGCTGCCGATGGCGCCCCAGATCCAGCGCTTGGGAGACTTGGCCTCCGAGTTGCCGGCAAATGTGCGGTAGATAAAGTAGGTCGTGAAGGGGATCACCACGGCCATATTGAAGCAGTTGAAGCCAAAGGAAAAAATGCCACCGTCGCCGAATAACAGCGCCTGGATGGCTAGGGCGATGGAGATGCAGACGGTGGCCGCCCAGGGTCCCAGGATGACGGCCAGGATGCCGCCGCCTACCGCATGGGCGGTGGTGCCGACGGGAATCGGCACGTTGAACATCATCAGGACAAAGGAAAAAGCCGCCCCAATCATCATCAGCGGGATCAGTCTGGTGTTGAGGGCCGCCTTCACCTTTTTGACCGCTGTCGCCCAGAACGGCAACATGATCACATATCCTACCGCGCATGTCGCCGGGCTGAGATATCCGTCAGGAATATGCATGAATAGTCATCCTTTCTTTTATAATATAAATATAACTATTTTCATCCTTAAAAGACCGCCAAATCTTTACCACAGCATCCCAGCATCTTTATCCCAGCATCTTCATGATGCCATTATTTTCCGGGGTAAAACCTTATCGGGATAATACCGGCCAATCCCGCCTCCCTGGCCATTGATAACAGCAATTTTCACCGTATCACCTCACAGTTGAGAAACAAAAAAACCACGATATCGTCAGCCCCGTTTCTACAGGGTATTGAGACCTTCGTGGCCCAAATCTATTTTTATTCTGTTGTGCTTTGGCGTTATAATTCTACTTTATTTTTCAAACTCCTTCAAGGGTAAAAATATTTGATGGCCGGGATGCTGTTCAATCCCACAGAATCCCATGGCTTGGGAGACCAATACTGCCAGCTCTCGTGAACCTCCCACAGGACAAGCCTGGGGGCTTCTCATTTCAAATTCGAATCGACCACTCTGATCCGGCAGCCTTTCCCGTGTACAGGCGGGGCACCCGCTCGCTGATCCGGGTGAACACCTCGTAGCTGATGGTGCCGATGTGGGCCGCCATCTCATCTGCGGTGATCTCCTCCAATCCCTGACGGCCGATCAGGACCGCCTCGTCCCCTGCCTCCACGCCAGGGATTCGCCCCACGTCCACCATCACCTGGTCCATGCAGATCCTTCCGGCCACCGGGGCGCGCCGGCCTCTGATCAGGACGTCGGCCTTGTTGGAGAGCAGCCGCGAATAGCCGTCCGCATAACCGATGGGGATGGTGGCGATTCTGGTCGGGCATTCAGTCCTGTAGGTGCGCCCGTAACCGATGCTGGACCCTGCCGTCACCTCCTTGACGAAGGAGACCCGNNGGAGTTGGCGCAATGGTGCCATCGGATAAAGACTCCTTCGGCCTCCAGGCGCTTGATCACCTGCTGCAGCTTCATGAACTGCTGCTCTGTGTAGCTCTGATCGGCATCCGAGGTGGCAAAATGGGTGTAGATCCCTTCGACATCCAGGTCAGACAGCCGGGCCAGGTGGGCAATCAGATCTACCGTCTCCCCGGTCGCCGGAAAACCGATCCGGCCCATTCCGGTCTCGATCTTGACATGAACCCGGGCTTTCAAACCAAGCTTATTGGCAGCCGCGGCCAGGGCCAGAGCTGACTCCCGGGTAAAGACGGTCTGGCTGATGCCGTTGGCCACAACCTCTTCGGCATCCTGATCCGGGGTATAGCCGAGGATCAGGATGGGCGCCCCGATCCCCTGCTGACGAAGTTCCAGGGCCTCCTGGAGCATGGCCACCCCCAGCCAGTCGGCCCCACTGCTNNAGGGCCACCCTGCTTACCTGTATGGCGCCATGGCCGTAGGCGTTGGCTTTGACGATGGCCATCACCTGCGCCCGGGTGTTGGTGATGCGGCGGATCTCCCGGACGTTGTTGCATAGAGCATCCAGGTCTATCTCCGCCCATACCGGTCTATGCATCTGCTCGCCTCCCATTCGCAGATCTCCTTCAGCACCAGGGGCAGTTCCTCCAGGAGGTCACCGGCGATCAGGCCGGCCATGCCCCGGGCCGCCGCCAGGCGGTCTGCAGCCCAACCATGGGCATACACACCGGCNNGTCAGCCCCTGCGCCAGCAACCCGGCGATCAGACCGGCAAGCACATCCCCGGTCCCGCCGGTGGCCAGACCGGGGTTGCCGGTCGGGTTGATCAGGACCCGTCCGTCCGGATCGGCTACCACCGTGTGGGCGCCCTTCAGGACTACCGTCGCCCCCCAGGCCTGGCTGGCCTTCATGGCAACCCCGACCCGGTCGGCCTGCACCTCCCCGATGCTCGTGCCCAGCAGCCGGGCCATCTCTCCGGGGTGGGGCGTCAGCACCCAGCGCTTCCTGCTTTCCGCCAGCAGGGGGTCCTCCAGCAGACTCTGGTCGCGGGCCAGGAGGTTCAGGGCATCCGCGTCGATTACCGTCGGCAGCCCAGTCTCACGCAGGATGTCATGCAGGAAGATGGCGGTCTCCGGGTCTTGTCCCAGGCCGGGCCCGACCGCCAGGACAGTGGCCCTGCCGAACAGGTCACGCAAGGCGTTATAGGCAGTTCG
>PKYJ01000039.1:4882-5247 GCA_003132605.1 Peptococcaceae bacterium
ACCACGGCTGTCACCAGGCCCGCCCCGCTCCTCAGGGCGGCGTTGCCGGCCAGGGCGATCGCCCCGGTATAGCCCGCGGTGCCCCCTACCACCGCCACGTGCCCGTAGCTCCCCTTGTGATCGGTGGGCCTGCGGGGCGGCATGAAACCGGCCACCAGCGGAATGTCGATCAGAAAAAACGCCGCCGCTCCCAGAGAGCACCCGGCGGCCAGACCATCGCCGCCGGCAAGGCCGGGCGGAAAAGAGATATCGCCGACAACAATCTCACCGGCATAGCCGGCGCCGGGGTCCAGGTACAACCCCAGTTTGGGCAGGCCGAGGGTGACCGTGAGGTCGGCCCTGATACAGGCGCCGGCCACGACACC
>PKYJ01000159.1:0-6301 GCA_003132605.1 Peptococcaceae bacterium
TCCTCGAACTCACCCCGGTACTTAGTACCGGCCACTACGGCGCCCATGTCCAGGGTGACCACCCGCTTGTCGAACAGGATCTCAGGGATCTTGGCAGCCACGATACGCTCGGCCAGGCCCTCGGCGATGGCGGTCTTGCCAACCCCGGGCTCGCCGATCAGACAGGGATTGTTCTTGGTGCGGCGGCTCAGCACCTGGATCACCCGCTCGATCTCCTTATCCCGGCCGATTACCGGGTCCAGCTTGCCCTCCCGTGCCAACTGGGTCAGGTCCCGTCCCAGCTCATCCAGGGTCGGGGTCTGACTGCGCGGCTGGGCCGCCCCGGCGGCTGCCTGAGCCTGGATGGCGGCCCCGATACCGCCGAGCAGCATCAACACCTGGCGCCGCACGCTGTCCATGGTCAGGCCGTGGTTAATCAGCACCCGGGCGGCCACACCCTCGCCCTCGCGGATCAGGCCGAGCAGCAGGTGTTCGGTGCCCACATAGCTGACTCCCTGGCGCCGCCCCTCTTCATGGGCGAGCTCCAGCACCTTCTTGGCCCGGGGGGTCAGACCGACCTCGTCGCCCACCCGGCTGTCACCGAGGGCCACGATCCGCTCCACTTCCTCCCGCACCTTGTTCAGATCCAGGCCCAGGGATTGCAGCGCCCTGGCCGCAATACCTTCGCCTTCACGCAGCAGCCCCAGCAGCAGGTGCTCCGTACCCACCGCCGGATGCCTCAATCTTCTTGCCTCTTCCTGCGCCAGCAGGAAAACACGCTGAGCGCGCTCCGTAAATCGTCCAAACATATATATGCACCTCCTTGCCTGGCCTGCGCCAGGAGTAAGCCAACCAATACGGCCGGCGGGGCGATACCTTTACATTCAGGTCAAACTTTCCGGTCCGCTCCGGTTATTCTGTGCGCCCGGGTCTGGCGCCAAAGCCTTCCTGATGATGGCAGCCCGTTTCAGGCTGCGGTTGAATGCATCCATGGCGCCCTTGTTATCCCCCTGAAGGTAGGCGGCCCTCGTGCGCACCAGGAGTTCATTCAGGGTTCTATTACTTACATTATGCAGCAGCCCGAGATCGATACCTAGGCGCAGGCAGGAGAGGTAGAACATCGTCTCCTCGGAGTTGAGCAGCCGGGCATTGGTAAGGATCCCGTACGCCCTGAAGACCATATCCTCGATCTGCGACGGCCGCTCCTTCATCAGCGACCGGCGCCCCATCTGCTCCTGCTCGATCACCTGGCGGCTGACCGTCATCAGTCGGTCCAGGATCTCTATCTCGCTAAGGCCCAAGGTAAGCTGGTTGGAAACCTGGAACAGGTTCCCCTTGGCCTCGGTACCCTCGCCGTAAAACCCCCGCACCACGAAACCGACCTTGGACAGGGCGGTGAACACCCCGCTGGCCTGGTTGGTCATGGCCAGGGCCGGCAGGTGCATCATTACCGAGGCCCGCAGGCCGGTGCCCACGTTGGTAGGGCAGCAGGAGAGGTAGCCATACTGCTCGTCGAAGGCAAAATCCAGCTTGCTTTCCAAAACGTCGTCCACCAGGTTGGCCATCCGCCAGGCTGCTTCCAACTGGAAGGCCGGCAACAGCACCTGGACCCGCAGGTGGTCCTCCTCGTTGACCATGATGCTGACAGCCTCGTCCGGGCGCAGGATCACGCCTCTTGGCGCCTGCTCGTCCTGGGCGTGCTGCGGGCTGATCAGGTGCTTCTCCATCAGGATCTGCCGTTCAAGCAAAGACAGATCGTTCAGCGGCGCGTAAAACAGCGGCCCCAGCTTCTCCCGGACTGCCGGATCGGCGATCGCGTCCTGAACGAGCCTGACCACAGCCTGCCCTGTCTCCTGGGACATCAGGTGGGGAAAGAGCTGGCCGGCAAGGTTGCGGGCAAGCCGCACCCGGCTGCTGATCACGATCCGGGCCTCGGGGCCCTCTCCCTCCATCCATTTGGTAAAGGCATTATTCAACGTTTCCTGAATCGACATGGCTCATTCTCCTTCAACAGCTTTGCGGCAGGATTCCCCCGCCTCTATAGGCGGCGGGAGGAATGCCGTTTTCTTTTTTCAGATGCTGACGCAGTTTTTATGATCTACAAGCAGATGGCACGATCGCTGCAACAGCCGTACTTTTGATACGGTAAACTGCCCGATCCTTCTCCAGCGAGAGTCGGCAACGCTAACTACTCCGCTGGCTTCGCTGTAGCCGGAGATATAGCCCCGGACTGTTCTGCCAGCTTTTTCTGCTTCCACGTAGTCGCCTTTCCTGAAACCGTAGGGTGTCGTTGTTCCTCCGTGGCGCTTACGAATACCGCCTTTTGCGAAATTTTCTACATGGAGTTTGCGGCGAAATAACAGTGACCTCTGGACGACAGAAAAGGGCGCTTCGGTGATAACGCATTCGCCTGACCAGAGATGGCCGTGTTCGCTTGTTTTTACATAAGGCTTATAGGCAAGCAGGTTGGTGGCAGCCAAGGCGATACCGTCAACGGCATGGGTTTGGGGAGATGCTTTACTTTTCTCCCTGTTCTTCAGCAGTCCAAGGTGCTTTCGCATCGTTGAAGTTTCCCATCCTTCGCGAATTGTTATTGGCAGAATCTTAGAGATGCGGCTGATCTGCCACTTCTGCCCTACCATTACCGGAGAAAAGGACTTGGAGCCGTTGGCCTTGACGACTTCGTAGACTACTTCGTCAATCGGGTAAATTTTACGAAGCTCGGTCAGCACCCGGTATTCCATCTCTCGGTTCGATCTGATGCTCGGCGGAATCTTGTGTCCGGTGCGGTGCAGGAAGCGACACTCCCTTTGGGGAGTTTTGCGATAGCGTCTGCCTCTGCGAAGTTGCTTCCGGCTTTTCATGGCTTTTTTGACTTCCGGAAACGGAAGAATTAGGTGGCCGATCCAGAGAGTTGCTTTCGGGGTCTGGACGGCAATGCCGGAATAGAGTTTTCCGGGGTCGATGCCGGCTACTGTTTTGTGAGATATTTCTTCGCCGACAGGGATGTTCATTTGGATGTAGAAGTTGCCCAGCTTGTCGCGCTTCGGAATAGCCACGCCATCACGGATCATCTTCCGTGCCTTGGACGGAATTGTGGGGCTGATGGGCTTTCCGTCTTTTGAAACTACAGGTATTCTTAACATTGGGATAGACCCTCTCCTTTCGGAGTATTTGTGTAAAAACACGTTCCTTCGACCTTGCAACCTGCGGCTGTGTTGTGCTTTCGCACCTGGCGGGTGAGCCTCGCCCCATCCGAAAACAGAACTAGGAAAACATTCTGCTGGGTTGGTCCGCAAATGCCACGGTCTAGTCAGCTCTTACGATGCAGGGCTGCACCCCACAAGCCCCCGCTTCAAGCCCCGAAGGGCTAAGCGGTGGGTAGTTGACGGACGACTATATGGAGGCGCCCACTTCCCGCGCCCGCCGGGCGGGCACCCATCACTTCTCGCTGCTCAATTTGCCCTCCAAGGCGTGAATCTGGTCCCGCAGCGCCGCGGCCCTTTCGTAGGCCTCGGCGCTGATGGCAGCCTGCAGTTCCTGCCGCAACTGCTCGATCTCCCGCTTGTAACCCAAGTTTTCTCCAGTTCTCAGAGGCGCCTTGCCAGTGTGGCGGCTGTTGCCCTGCACCCTGCGCAGCAGCGGTTCGAACTGCCCGGCAAAGGACTGGTAGCATTGGCTGCAGCCGAAGCGGCCGATCCGCTCGAACTGGCTGTAGGTCATCCCGCAGTTCGAGCAATGGGGCGCCGCTGCAAGCGCCTCTTCCGCGGCCTCATCGGGGTCCTCGACACCCGGTGAGTACCCGCTTGCGGGCGCGGACCCGGCGCCATTGCCTGCGGACGTCGACCCAGCGTCGCTTGCGGATACGGTAACGCTTTCCAGCAGTCCCGCCAGGAATTTCTGGATGGAGAAGTTTGGCTCCATGCTGAAACTGAGGTTGAACGGTATATCATCGTGATGCTTGGCGCACTCCTCGCAGAGATGCAGCTCGGTCTTCTGGTTGTTGAAGATCTTGGTGAGGTGCACTGTGGCCGGACGCTGCTTGCATTCCTCGCAATTCATCAACGCTCATCCTCCCCCCAGTAATCGCCACTGGACAGGATCTCCTTTAAAATGCGAAAACGCAGATCATCGCACTCATTGCCGGAAATATTCGCTTCCAGCGTCCTGAAAACCGTGCAGAGCAGGGTGAACTCCCGGTCTGTCAGGATGCCCCGCTGAGCAAGGCTGAACAGCACCTCCTGGAAGTTTTCCATCATGCCCTCCAGGCTGTCCCCGGCCCTGCTCCTCTTCCGGACCTGCCGCCCACCTTCTTCGGCTTCCTTCCGGCGCAGGGCGCCAAGTCGGCAGATACTGATAAAACCGCTGCCGCCCCGTCGGCTCTCCACGTAGTAACCATGCTGCGTGGTGAAACGGGTATTGACCACGTAGGTGATCTGGGACGGCACACATTCGAAGTTCTCGGCCAGATCCTTGCGGCGGATCTGGATCCAACCCCGGGGACTTTCCCGGAGCAGCGCCTTGATATAGGATTCGATCTCCGAAACCAGCGACCACATGGACAACGGCTCCCTGGACAGGCAATGCCTGTTTTGACTTTGTTTGACCTTGATTATACAGGATCGCCTTCATCTAAAGAAATCGATTCTGCATTATTTTTTCCCGATATCGGCGGTCATAGTCCCACTTTAGGTCATTTTATGACCACTCCGGAAACCTCTTTACGGAAATCGAGGTTTTCCGCCCATAGGGGACATTCCTCGAAGAGGTGTGTCCCCATTCCTTAGATGTCCGAATAGGCCACGTCGCAGTGCTTGCTGGTAATATCCAGCCATGATAGAATGTTTACAGGATATCGGCTTAAGAAACGACATGCCATCTCTAGTCAGTTTCACCGGGAGGCGCTTTTACGTTGAAAGATTATGAAATGAAAATTCTAGGCAACCGTAAAGAACCCACAGTCGATCCCCTTTCAAAAGAATGGGGAAATTATATCAATCTTATCTGGCAGTTGAGAAAGGATAAATCTTTTATTCCTCGTGGCGTATACCTCTTTAAAACATTCGAGGAGGCAAACTGGTGGGACGACAGAATGATTCTGGGGGAGAAGCCTACAGCAGAATACCAACCCCGGAAGATCTGACTAAAATCTGCAGGTCTCTTGAGGACAACAACGTAAATTATGTTCTTGTAGGCGGTTGGGCAATGGCTTTTCATGGAACACCGAGGCCCACCGTAGACATTGATTTACTTGTTGATCCTTCGCCGGAAAACGTGCTCAGGCTAAAAAGAGCGCTTTCCATTTTAGAGGATAACCAGATAGCAAACCTGGAACTAGACGACATTAAAAAACTGATTGTGGTCCGGGTTGCTGACGAAATTGTCATTGACTTGATGGGCCAAATCGGAGACGTCAATACCGGTAATGCCGGAATCGAAATCATGGAATACAACGCTGTGAAAATCAAAGTCGCAGACCTGGAAACGATGATCAAGACGAAACAGGGACTGCGGCCAAAGGACCAACACGACCTGTTGCAGTTGCAAATTAAACAAAATAAAATAACGGAATCAGCCATACAAAAGCCGGATTCCGTCACCAGTTCCGGGCGCAAGATCCGGGGCTGGTGGAAACGCAAGTAATTTAAACGCTTCCTACCAGGCCCCCGCAGGCGCCCCGACCGCCGCCACCACAGGATTGCTGCCTCCCGTCTCCTTTTCGTTGATGCACTTCAGGATAAATTCCTTGTCTTGTTCGTCTGGCGGCGCTATAGTCTTGTAGAAGTCGTACTGAGTGACCTGCGCATGCTCATCGCCAAACAGTGTCCTGAAATCCTCGGCAAACAGCTCCTCCTTTACCGAAGTGACGCCATCCAGCAGTTCCCTGTCCTTGACGCCCCTCATCGCCATATAGGTCTGCAGCTCCGAGTCGGTTACATAGCAATGCCTGATCAGGTGGCCGATCTCGTGGACAATGGCGCTGGAAACAGTGTCGGCGCCCCAATATCCCGCAAAAATATAGATATTGCCATCGAAAGACGTTCCGCCATAGGGAACCTTCACACCCTCGCTGGTGCGGTAAACCTGTTGATCATAGAGGTCTACGTTGATTGGCGTATTGTCAAATATCTTGTTCTGACTCAAGAATTTCAATTCGTTCTGCACCGCGTCTGCCGGAATGACCTGCATTGGAAGTGGATTGTCGATGTACCAGCCGCTGCCGGGCAGGGTGGATATCTCTTGGACCACGGCGCTGGCTTGACAGACCCCGGGAATCGACATCAACAAGGCTAACAGCAAGGCTGCCAACAGATATTTCTTT
>PKYJ01000159.1:6338-6754 GCA_003132605.1 Peptococcaceae bacterium
CCTACTAAATTGTATATTTATTATAACAATTTAAGAAAGGGGATAATACGGGATAAAAGACACAATTTTATAATAAAATGTAGGTCTTAAATCCTTATTTTATCTCAGTACTGCCACGGAAATAAAATAAGCCCGCCCTTAAGCCATTTCTGGCATTTAAAGACGAGCTTAATTTTTATACAATTTATTCAACAGGTCGCCAATAAAAAACCCGCCCTCACGTTTTTCAGGCGATCAGGGGCGGGCAATCTCGGTGCTCATTGTTCGTTTTGTTTGTTTCAATCCACGCCCCCGCATGAGGGGCGACTTTTATTTACCAACCGAGCGCTCGCAGCAGTTTCAGAATTGTCACCAGGGATTCGGCCCGGGTAATCGGATTATTGGGCAGGAGGCTTCCATTCGGATAACCGTTCAGA
>PKYJ01000064.1:0-3002 GCA_003132605.1 Peptococcaceae bacterium
GATACAACTCCTACCGTCAAAGGGTATAATAACTATGTGAAGGTGGAGCATGGATTCTGACCTGGATGTGAAGGGAGAGTTGAGCGTGGAGCACCTGGCCCTGTACCGGGAATGGCGGCCGCAGTTGTTCCGGGATGTGATTGGCCAGGAGCACGTCTGCCGGACGCTGCAGAACGCAGTGCGCCAGGGTAGGGTGGCGCATGCCTACCTGTTCTGCGGGCCGCGTGGGACCGGCAAGACCAGCACCGCCCGCATCCTGGCCAAGGCGGTCAACTGCCCGGACAGCCAGGACGGGGAGCCCTGCAACACCTGTACCTCCTGCCGGAGCACCACCGCCGGTATCTCCATGGACGTGATCGAGATGGATGCCGCCTCCCACCGGGGGATCGAGGAGATCCGGGACCTCAATCAGAAGGTCTGTTTTGCTCCCACCGCCGGGAAGTTCCGGCTTTTCATCATCGACGAGGTGCACATGCTGACCGGGGAGGCATTCAACGCCCTCCTAAAAACCCTGGAGGAGCCCCCCCGGCATACGATCTTCGTGCTGGCCACTACCGAGGCTCACAAGGTACCCCTGACCATCATGTCCCGCTGCCAGCGCTTCGATTTCAGGCGCCTGAGCCGGGACATGATCAATGACCACCTGCGCCGGGTGGCTGGAGAGAAGGGTTGGCAGATCGACGATGACGCCCTGGAACTGCTCAGCAGGCATGCCGGTGGCGCCCTGCGGGATGCCCTGGGACTGCTGGAGCAGGCCGCCAGCTTTACGGGGGGTGCTATCAGCCGGGTCGACTTGGAGACCCTGATCGGCGCCATCAGCCCGGAGAGTCTCAGATCGCTGCTGGCTGCAGCCATGGCGGGGGATGCGCCATCACTGCTGAAGCAATTGGACGAGCTGTCTGCCAGGGGCTGCGAGCCCCGTCAGGTGCTGTACCAGTTAATCGACCTGGTGCGCGATCGCCTGTTTGCCGCCGCCACACCGGGGCCGGAGCGTACTGGCTATGCCAACCTGCTGCGGGGTCTGGCCGCGGCGGAAGCGGACCTGAAGGGGAACAGCCGCCCTGACCTAGTGCTGGAGCTGGCCCTGGTGCGTTTCTCCGACGCTCCGGCCATACCTGCCCCAGGCGACGCTGGCTGCGCGCCCGCAAGCAGCAGTGCCGGTTCCTCCGTGCCCTCTGGGCACGGAGCCGCGCCCGCAAGCGGGCGAGAACCGGGCGCATCTGCGCCGGTTGAGACACCTCTGGCCGCGGTTTCGAAAAGTGTAACTGCCGCGACCGGAACGGACGCCCCGGGCAAACCTGTCGCTACATCCGCTGAACAGCCATCTCTGCAGGAACAAGCAACGGTGGTAGTACCGCTCGGTGAACTCAGAAAGATCATGGGGCAGGTTTTCCAGAAACAGCCGATCGAGTCCCAGGACCTGGCCTCGTGTGAGCTGGAGATGGATGGCAATAAGATTGTGCTGAAGGCGTCCTCTGCTTTTCAACAGGAAAGGCTGCTGAAAGACGAGAACCGCCGCAAACTGCAGGATGCTCTCAGGCAGTGCCACCCGGCCCTGGAGTTGGAGATTACCTGTGATGTGAGGGGTGGGAAGTGGGAAGCGGTCAAAGAAGGCATTGGCGGAACTGACGCGCAGGTGTGCTTTCAGCACACCCAGAGGGTACCCGGAAGCTCAGAGCCTGCCAATACCAATGAGAATCTCACCTCTAACCTCTCGCATCCCACATCCCAAAACGACCAGGTCGACTCGGTGGTGGGTGTGGCCCTGACACTGTTTAACGGTAAGATCATCGACAAAACGGAGGCTGGTTAGATGGGTTTTGGCGGCAATATGTCAAAGATGATGAAGCAGGTTCAGAAGATGCAGGCGGATATGGCGCGCTTGCAGGAAGAGTTGGGCAATGTCATCGTCGAGGGGAGCGCCGGGGGTGGCGCCGTCCAGGTGGTGGCTACCTGTCACCAGGAGATCAGACAGGTGAAGATCGATAAGTCGGTGATCGACCCCGAGGACACGGAACTGTTGGAGGATCTGGTGTTAACCGCAGTCAACGATGCCTTGAATAAATCCAAGGGGACTGCAGCTCAGGAAATGGAGAAGATCACCGGCGGCATGAAGCTCCCGGGGCTGTTCTAGGCTGTCACATGAAGACCCAGCCGGGTACCCGGCTGATACTGTGTCCATGGGCGACGCCAAGCTACTGTTCCAAACCAGTGCAAACACACCACTTCACTAAAAGCAGGTGAACAGATTGTTCCTTTATCCGGAACCCCTGGCGGCCCTGGTGGAATCCATGCGTAAGCTGCCGGGGATCGGGCCCAAGACCGCCCAGCGCCTTGCCCTGTATATTCTCCACGCTCCGGCAGCCGAGGCCGAGGCTATCGCTCACGCTATCATGGAAGCACGGGAGAAGATCTTTCCCTGCCCGGTCTGCGGCAACTTCACCGACGTGGAACCATGCGCCATCTGCCAGGACCAGAGCCGGGACGGTTCCCTGGTCTGTGTGGTGGAGTCCCCCCGGGACATCATCGCTTTCGAGCGCACCCAGGACTTCAGAGGCCTCTACCACGTGCTGCATGGGGTGCTCTCCCCCATCGACGGGATCGGGCCCGCAGATCTGAAGATTGCTGAACTGCTGCAGCGGGTTCAGCCAGGGTCTGTCAAGGAGGTCATCCTGGCTCTGAACCCGAACGTGGAGGGAGGAGCCACATCCATCTACCTTGCCCAACTGCTCAAGCCCCTGGGCCTGAAGGTGACCCGGATCGCTCACGGTCTCCCGGTCGGCGGCGACCTGGAGTTCGCCGACACTGCCACCCTCAGCCGCTCCTTCCTGGGCCGCCAGGAACTCTAGGGACATTCGCAAATACCTGCTCAGCCTGTCTCATGAAGTTGTCTGAATCCCCCGGTCCGTGTATTAGTCTGTGGTAATCGCCAATTTTGGACAGAGAACCGCTTCCTGCCCCTCCTGGGCCGCGTTCAAATAATTAGAAAATCACACCATTGC
>PKYJ01000064.1:3056-3177 GCA_003132605.1 Peptococcaceae bacterium
TTTTCAAGCTGGCTGCAACCCGGATGCGGTTGGCAAGTTTCTGCCACCTCCTTCATATACTAGGATAAAACAGCGAAGGATGGGTGCATCCTAGTATATGTGATGTGAGAAGCGAGCTGGT
>PKYJ01000021.1 GCA_003132605.1 Peptococcaceae bacterium
CGATTACCTCTACGTTGTGCTGGATACCATGCGCGATGACGAGACAATTGCGCACGGGCCACTCCCCCGCTTTCATAAGTGGTCATGGAATACGTTTCTGAGAGGACATCTACTAAGCATCGAAGACCCGATGTACTTTGAATCGGACATCCCTGTCGGCTGGTTCTACGGCACGCATGAACGAGACTACCGCGACGCGACGGCGAAGCTCGTCACGAGCGTGGCGCGATGCCTTGGCATCCCTAACGAGCGGATCATCTTCTATTCAATCTCATCAGGAGGCGCATCGGGCTTGTTTACCGCTGCGAAAATCCCCGGCAGCGTTGCAATAGCATCGAATCCCCAATTTGACCTCACGCGTTTTCTCCCCAGCGCACTCGCCAGATTCAAGGAGTGTACGGGAATTGATCTTGACTATGAAAAGCAACATGGAGATGTAGGGCGTGTCGATTTCGCGCATGTTTTCTCCACGGATAGCCCTTCCAAGTACCTGGTCATTGTAAATTGCCGTTCGAAGATGGATTTCAATGACCAACTTATCCCTTTCTGCCAAGCGTTCGGCATAACCCCCCATTATGGTCTGCAACAGGTGGGGAACTTAATTATCTGGATAATCGATGCCCCTGGTCCGCACCCTCACTTGCGCTATGAAAGCAAGACCATGTATTTCGCCATCGATTTCCTTGCAAAAACATTAGCGGATGGCGGCGATACTGATCGGCTCAAGCCGCTCTACATCCTGTTTAGCGAGTTCTGGCATGAGAAGGCGGGGCTGATTGCCGGGGACACTGTATGCCTCGCCGACGCTGACCCGCTGAATCTTGATTGGCGACGGTACTAACCACTATATATAGTAGGTACTTGAGTCAAGTGCATACCCCCGTTAATTTTTTTATGGTGGACACAAAGGCTTTGTAGTGGACTTCCAAAATAGATACGGTATAAGAACAAGTAAGACAGCAATAACCGGTAAAATGATTGGGTGAAATGTTGATGGATAACGATATCCAGGAGTTGGTGGCGGGCGCCCGGGGATTGGGCATCGAGCTCAGCCCGGAGCAACAGCGGCAATTTCAGGAATACGCAGACTTGTTGCTGGAATGGAACCGGCGGGTGAACCTGGTGCGGGTGCGTGGACGGGAGGAATTGATGCGTGCCCATATGCTGGATTCCTTGTGGTGCAGCGCGGCAACGGATCTGAGGGAAAACCTGCGCCTGTTGGATATCGGCAGCGGGGCCGGGCTTCCTGGCATACCACTGCGGATCTGCTTTCCGGGAACGAGACTTTACCTGCTGGAGTCCCAGCAGAAACGCAGCCTGTTCTTGGCAGAGGCGATTAGCCGCCTGGGACTGGAAAATTGCAAGGTGCTGACGGGCCGCGCCGAGGAACTGGCGAGGAAAGAGACCTATAGGGAGAGCTTTGCCTGTGTCGTGGCCAGAGCGTTGGCGCCAATGACGGTACTGGCTGAACTGGCACTTCCCTTTGTTGCCACGGGCGGACACCTGATCGCCCTCAAGGGCAGTTCCGCTGGTGAGGAGATCGCCGAGGCGTCATATGCCCTGGAACTGTTGGGAGGCGTCGTTGAGCGGGTAATTACCTATCGTTTCCCTGGAGAGAAGGGCCGGAATGTGGTCAGTATCAAGAAAGTTGCGCCCACTCCCGAACACTACCCGCGCAGATCGGGCATGCCCGCCAAAAGGCCACTGCAAGAAAAGGGAGCCTGCAGGAATAATGTTTGCGGTGTCGAAGGAGACGAGTAATCCAGGGACGCGCCCAAAGGGCACCCGGCTCTTATCCCACCGCTTCGGAGAAGCGGNNGGCATTAGAGCGGGTAGTCATCGTGGGTAAACGGGTGGGGATGATATGATGTCAGTAGGCAAAGTGCGCTACCGGTGGGATAATGGAACGGAATGCTATGATCTGGAAGTGCTCGATCCGGCGGCTACGGTGGCGGACTATGAACAGACAGTGAGCGGGATACTGGCGGCGCCGGAAGCCAAAAAAAGACACAGCGAGCACTGCGTGGCGTGCAGCATCTGCTGCGGTGGACGGCTGCCGCTGACGGTGGTGGACCTATACCGCCTGAAGATGGGCGGGCTCGGTATGGCCCTGCCACTGAATGGGTGGGCGGCTGCCTATGGATTGGTGCAGCAACAGGATGGATGTGTTGACATCACCCTGCGCCTGGATGAACATGAGACTTGCGCACTGTGGAACCGCGAGGATGGGTTATGCAGTGTCTACGAAAGCAGGCCGTTGATCTGCCGAACCTATATCTGCGCACCCCTTTCCTGGAGGGCTTCGGAGCTCCGAGGCCAGATCGTCAACGCCGGCGAGGACGAGTTGGTACGCATGCTGGGGCTGGCGGATGGGAACGGTAGGACCGAAAAGACACAGCCCTTCGCCGGGGTTTTGGATTACGGAGGGGTGCTGTTGCGGGATGTCTGCTCAGACAGGCTGTGGCATAGCCTTACCAGACAGGATGGGACATCAGAGTAATGATTTAAGAGCGGTTGGCGGCCTGATGGATGACCTGGCGGTAAAGCGGTAGTCATCTGGTAAATTCTCTACCGCCGTACCGGCGGACCGCTGAGATCCTGAATGATCGAATTTACAATGGCACCAGAGCAGGAGGACGGGTTTTGCTGTGGAATAAGATTAAACGAAAGAAAGATAAATGTTCCACGTGGAACAATCACTCCGGGCAAGCTGGTATAAGGCAGGTACGGCAGGATATGCGGATAATAGCGATCGCCAACCAGAAGGGCGGCGTGGGCAAGACAACCACAGCGGTCAACCTGGGGGCCTCACTGGCAGTGGCTGGTAAAAGCGTCCTGCTGGTAGATATCGACCCGCAGGGAAACGCCACCAGCGGCCTCGGAATTGATCGGACGCGGCTCGCCAGGTGCATTTATGACTTGCTGCTGGGCGAGGCTAGAGAGGACGACGTGCTGGTCGCTACCCAGGTGGCCGGCCTCGACCTGATCCCGGCGACGATCAACCTGGCGGGCGCAGAGATCGAACTGGTCAACATGGAAAACCGGGAAAAGCTGCTCCGTCTTGCCCTGCAAGCATTGCGCCAACGCTATGACTATATCCTGATCGACTGTCCGCCGTCTCTCGGCCTGCTGACCCTCAACGCCCTGACAGCCGCCGACAATGTCCTGATTCCGCTGCAGTGCGAGTATTATGCGTTAGAGGGACTGGGCCAGTTGCTCCATACGATCAAACTGGTACAGGAGCGCCTCAACCCGTCGCTGGAGTTGGAGGGCATACTGCTGACCATGTTCGATGCCCGCACCAACCTGGCGATCCAGGTAGTGGATGAAGTCAAGAATTACTTCGGCGACAAGGTGTTCAGTGCGGTAATACCGCGCAATGTGCGCCTCAGCGAGGCGCCCAGCCACGGCAAGCCGGTGCTGTTCTACGACGCCAGGTCGCGGGGGTCGTTGCTCTATCAGGAAGCGGCACAGGAGTTGATCGAAAATGAAAAGTAAGGGACTGGGGCGGGGTCTACGGGCGCTGATCCCCGAAGCGGAAACTCCTGCAGAGGGGGAGATTGTCGAGATCTCGGTGGGGAGGATCGAGCCGGCTCCCTTCCAGGCGCGCCGGGAGTTCAACGAGGAGGCCATGGAGGAGCTGGCCGCATCCATCGCCGAGCATGGCGTGATGCAGCCGGTGGTTGTGCGTACCTTGGCAGGAGATCGGTACCAACTGATCATTGGGGAGCGCCGGTGGCGTGCCAGCCAGCTGGCTGGCCTGGAGAAGATCCCGGCGCTGGTCCGGGACGTGGACGATCTGGCCTCCAGCGAGATGATGCTGGTGGAGAACCTTCAGCGGGAGGACCTGAACCCGCTGGAAGAGGCCAACGCCTATAGGCATCTGGCAGAGGAGTTCCAGCTCACCCAGGAAGAGATCGCCCGCCGGGTCGGCAAGAGCCGCCCCTTCATCGCCAATTCGCTGCGCCTTCTGCAACTGCCCGGGGAAATCCTGGACCTCCTGAACCGGGGTCTGCTTAGTGCCGGCCATGCCAAGGTCCTGCTAGGGCTGGAAAGTGGCGTCGGGCAGAGCGCCCTCGCCCAGCAAATCGTCGCCCGGAAGCTGTCTGTCCGGGAAACCGAGCGGGAGGCCCAGCGCATCCAGCAGGCCAGGGCGCCTCGTCCTACGGCAGCCATTGCCGGGCCGGGGCGGGACGTGGAGATGGAATCCCTGGAAGAGCGCCTGCGGCAGCTCCTGGGCACCAAGGTCAGGATCAGTTTCGGGCGGCGGAGCGGCAAGATCGAGATCGAGTATTACAGCAAGGATGAACTTAATCGCTTACTGGAGTGGTTCTTCGGTGATCTATCTAGATAACGCCGCCACCACCTGGCCAAAGCCACCAGCCGTGGAAAAGGCGATGGTAGAGACGCTGAGAGAAAAGGGCGCCAACCCCGGACGGGGCAGCCACCGGCTCTCCCTGGCAGCGGGGCGCGTGGTCTACCATGCCCGGGAACTACTGGCCGGGTTGTTCAACGTAGACGACCCGTCAAGGGTCGTTTTTACACTCAACTGCACCGAGGCCCTGAACCTGGCCCTGAAGGGTTTTCTGAAGCAGGGCGACCATGTGCTGACCAGCGGCATGGAGCACAACTCCGTGATCAGGCCACTGAAGGCCCTCAGCGCCTTCGGCGTGGAGTACACCGTGGTCCCCTGCAACCAGCGGGGCGAACTTAATCCCGGCGATCTGGAACGGGCGCTGCAGCCGAACACCAGGCTGATTGTCCTGAACCACGCATCCAACGTCACCGGCACCCTGCTGCCGATTGCCGAGGCCGGACTCCTGGCGCGCCGGCAGGGCCTGGCGTTCTTGGTGGACGCCTCACAGACCGCGGGGATCTTTCCCATCGACGTAGAGGCGCTGAATATCGACCTGCTGGCCTTTCCCGGCCACAAGGGCCTGTACGGCCCGCCGGGTACCGGCGGGCTCTACGTCAGGGAAGGCATTTCCTTGATACCGCTCAGGTACGGCGGCACCGGCAGTCAGTCCGAGTCCGAGGAGCAGCCGGAGATCATGCCGGAGATGTTTGAGAGCGGCACCGTGAACACCGTCGGCATCGCCGGACTGGGCGCCGGTGTGGAGTTCCTGCTCCAGGAGGGGCTGGACCGGATCCGGGAGCATGAGGCTGCCTTGCTGGAACAACTGCGCTCCGGATTGGCGGCGATCCCCGGTATGATTATCTATGGTCCCGGACGGCAGCCCCAGGCCCCGGTCCTGTCGGTGAACATCAGGGGCAACGACTCTGGAGAGGTGGCCTTTCTGCTGGACCGTATCTACCAGATCTGTGTCCGGGCCGGACTGCACTGCGCCGCCCTCGCCCACCGCACCCTGGGCACTACCAAACAGGGCACGGTGCGCTTTGGCATCTCCTATTTCAACACCGACGAAGAGATCCGGCAGGCCATCGAGGCGATGTCGGGCCTCAGCAGCGAACTTGATTGAACATTTCCTTATTAGCCCCCGGCAACCGAACCCTTTTCATCTTTGCACCCAGGATGCCGTCGCTTGCCGAAATGCTCGCTCCGGGTATCTCGGGTGTTTTTACCTTCTTTTCAGATGCCGGGTGTCTTATGTGGGTGGCAGGGGCATAGATTGGCGCCAGGGGGAGTTTGGGTGACACCGGAACAACTGAGACATCTTCATGACAACCTACCGGCTCAGCCCTGCCTGCTGGGCATGGAGGACTACCGGAGCACGGCGGTGCTGATGCTGTTGCTGCTCTTGGACGGCGAGTATCACTTCGTGCTGCAGGAGCGCCACCCGGAGATTCCCCAGGGCGGAGAGATCTGTTTCCCCGGGGGGCTGTTCGATCCGGACCACGACGCGGATACGGAGCAGACTGCCATCCGGGAGACGGTGGAAGAGCTGGGTATCCCGCAGGAGCGGATCGCAGTGGTTGGCGCCCTGGGAACACTGGTCACCTCCATGGGGTCGACTGTGGATGCCTATGTGGGCATCGGCCGGTTTAAGGGGTTGGAAGAGCTGCGGATCAACGACCGTGAGGTCAATTCCGTGTTCACCGTTCCTGTGTCGTACTTTGAGAATACGCCGCCAGAGGAGCACGAAACCGTGGTGCGGGTGCACCCGACCTGTGTGGACGAGCGCACCGGACAGGAGACCATCCTGTTCCCGGCCGGGCAATTAGGGCTGCCGGAGCGCTATACCCGGCCCTGGGGAGCCGGGCGGCACCGGATCCTGGTATACCGCGTGGGCCAGCGTATGGTCTGGGGGATAACCGCCCGGCTGATCTATGAGCTGATCCGTCGGATGAAGTGAACTTTGGGAGGTGGCGACGATGCCGATCGTAACGGTGCAGATGGCGGGCCGGGATGTGGAAGTTGAGCACCGGCTGGCCGGGGAGATCACCAGGGTGCTTGTGGAGGCGCTGGACGTGGAGCCGGAGTAGGTGACGGTGCTGTTTCGGGAGATGGAGCGGGAGAACTGGGCGTCCGGCGGCCTCCTGCACAGTGATAAGTACGGTCCCGGCTACGGACACCAGGGCACGGAGTGAGTTTCATTGCGAAGCCAGCACCTCACCCTTTTTGCAGCTTGTCCCGGGCGGCGCTGAGGGCGGCCTGGTAGATCTCCTTGAGGCTGGTCCCCGTTTCTTCGGCCAGCTTGGCGCAGTCTTCGTACTCCGGCGCCAGGTTGAAGTACTCCCGGGCGCCATCCGGCCGCCGGGCGTAGCCGAGCTTGACCGGGACCGTCCCATAGGGGGTGGTCACCTCTTCCATAGCCCGGAACAACTTGAGCCGCCCGGCCGGGTACCAGCGCAGGCCGAGGGCGGAGCTTTCCCGGAACAGGATGCGGGTCAGGGCGAGCAGCTTTTCCCGGGGGGAGAGCATGGTGATGATGTTGCCGGGCCTCCCCTTTTTCATTACCGTGGGGGTGAAGAGTACGTCGATGGCGCCGCTCCGCTCCAGTTGCGCCCTGAGATAGGGCAGCAACTCGGGGTTGAGGTCGTCCAACTGTGTCTCCAGCACCAGCACCATGTCCTCGTCAAAGACGGCATCCGGAACTGCCGCACCGGGCACGGCGCCGGTCGTCGCTGCATCCTCACCCAGCCAGGCCCTGAGCACGTTGGGCTGTTGGGGCAGGTCGCCGCTTCCCGCCCCGTAGCCGAACCGCTCCCAGCGGGCCAGGGGCGGTGGGCCGAAGCCGGAGGCCAGGGATACCGCCAGAACTGCGCCGGTGGGGGTGACCAGTTCTGCTTCCAGGGATACACCATAGGTGGGAACATTCTTGATCAGCCGCAGGGTAGCCGGCGCCGGCAGTGGCAGCAGGCCGTGCCTTGTCATGATGCTGCCCCCGGCTAGGGGCAGCGGCGAGACCAGTACCTGCTCCACGCCCAGATAGGAGACGGCGGCGAATGTCCCGGCCAGGTCGAGCAGAGTATCCAGGCCGCCGATCTCGTGGAAGTGCACCTCTTCCAGATCGGTGCCGTGCACTCCCGCCTCCGCTTCCGCCAGACACAGCAGGGCGGCCTCGGCCCGCTCCCGGACCGCTGCCGGCAGGCTGCTATGGCGCAAGATTTCCTGCAGGCTGCGCAGGCTTCGCCCGGTTGGCTGGTCTGAAGCCGCCCTGGCCTGCAGTTGGGTTGCCTGTATGCCTCTTTTTGACACCCGCCTGGCTTCCAGCAGGATGTCGACTCCCAACTGGGCCACCACCTGCTTCAGAAGATCCAGGGGGACCCCCAGGTCGAGCAGGGCGGACAGGCACATGTCGCCGCTGATTCCGGAAAAGCAGTC
>PKYJ01000008.1 GCA_003132605.1 Peptococcaceae bacterium
ATATGGCTGTGCCATGGCGTATAACCTGTCCGCCCATTCAGGCGGATAAAGCGCGGGCACCCGGGGATCGTCGTCGATAACTACGATGGAGTCCAGAAAGTATCTCTCCTGCGGGGGAATAAATAATAACTGCCCGTCCGGGAACCCATTGATCGCTAACCAACGCAGGGTTATAAAACCGGCCCCCCTGGGACGGGCGGTAGTGTAGACTAGATCACAGTACTGTACAATCTGGCTCATGGTCTCCACCGCGCCCGGATAGGGTTTCGTTTTAAAATACAATTCTTTCAGGTGTTTCAGGTAAAACTCTTCCGGCAGGTCGGCGGGGATGACGTCTCCGGCCAGAGATGTGTTCGCCAAAGTGTTATCGACATTGACTGCTATATATGGCAAGAGGATACATGCTCCTTATTCTTGGTATCGGAGATACCATCGGCAGGTCTCGCAAGAGCGTTGTGAACCGGAAGCGCCTGGTCAGATAATTCCTTGAGATACGATTTTGGTATTGCAGGCTTCGAGTTTTCTATAGCCGAGTAGATAAATACAAACACAGTAAAGATAATTCCGAGAGCTATGGCCGCGCACAGCACCACTGCCCAGTAAAATATGACGGCCGCGAGAGCGACCACCCACATCACTACCATGCCGCCAAACACGGCATCCAAATCTTCCATCTCATCAGCCCCTTCTTTATTCTTTATTCCTCGCCGGTAGCGTGAAACTCTCAGTATATAACCAATGGATCCTTGCTCATGAATCTCCTCCTGAAGACGTTTTACATATTCAATTTGCATATTCCAAAAGGTGTGCTATATTGACATTAACGTAATGCGTTTTCAAACATAGGGGATGAAGTAAATGCCCAGAGGCGGCAAGCGGGCAGGAGCTGGCCGAAAAGCAACTGCAACAGGAGTCATGCGTACAAGGGCAATTCGGTTTTCCGACAGTGAGTGGGAAAAGGTCGAAGAGTGTGCCAAAAGACTGAATATATCGGTGAGCGAGTATGTTCGTAAGTCTGCTTTAAAGCGCTTGACTGAATAACTGCCACCGGTCTCCCAGGGGGAAGAGTTGTCCCTGGGAGACCCCGGCACCAGGTTTATTGGGAGCATTTAAGTACTAACTGCTGAAGTGCTGTCAGGCTTGCGGCGAACCCTGTGTTGTAGGCGTCTGACCAGGTGGATGCCAGACTAGTGCGTATTCCGGTGAAAGTGCCCATCTGTTCCGATTCAAAGTGCCCGCGTGTTCCGGCTGAAAGTGCCCATCTGTTCCGATTCAAAGTGCCCGCGTGTTCCGGCTGAAAGTGCCCACCATCGGAGCGAAGCGACGCTGGCATTTTTAATGTATCGTAATCAACATTTTCTAGATCATATCATGGGGCACCTTCTTTCTCGGAGGCTATCGGAGACTTTAGTTTACGCATCGATGGCCCCTTGAGCGAGATCTTGTAGGAGTTGTGAACCAACCGGTCGAGAACGGCGTCGGCCAGGGTGGGATCCCCCAGGACTTCGGGCCAGTGATCCACTGGGATCTGGCTGACGATAACACATGACGATATGTTGTAGCGCTCCTCAACCAGGTCGAGGATCTCCCTGCTCTCAGCCTGGCTGCAAGGAGCGAGTCCCCAGTCATCCAAGATCAGCAGTTTCACCTTGCAGATGCTGCCGAACAGCTTGCCGTAAGAGCCGTCCGCCCGAGCGATGGCCAAGTCGGTTAGCAGCTTGGACAGACGGTAGTAGCGGACCGAGTAGCCCTGGCGGCAGGCGGCGTTTCCCAGGGCGCTGGCGACGAATGATTTCCCAGCTCCTGTCAGACCTGTGACGATGACATTTAGATGATTCTGAATCCACTCGCAGGTGGCCAGGCGCAACAGAAAAGAGCGATCCAGACCTCGGGCGGAGCTGAATTCGATCTCCTCCATGCAGGCCGGCAGCTTCAGGTGGGCATCCCGGAGCAACCTCTTTAAGTGCCGGTTCTGCCTGTCCGTCCATTCGTATTCGACGATCAGGCCGAAGCGCTCCTCAAAAGTGAGCGAGGAGAAATCGGCCTGGCCGGCCTGCTGCTGACAGGCATCGGCCATTGCCAGCAGGCGCATCGCCCTCAGTCTTTCAAGCGTCTGGTTAATCACTGGCGATCGCCTCCCTGCTGATAGTAGGCGGCGCCCCGGATGTTCTCATGCTGGATGATCACGCCGCAAGGAGGAGTAAGCAGGGCAACCTGATCGAGGCCCTTCTCCAGGATGGATTTGAAGCTCTTGTAGGAGATGGCCTTACAGGCAAGCGCCCTTCTGGCGGCGGCCTCCATCCGCTCTGCCGGGTAGGACTTAGAAAGGCGCATCACACCCAGGCAGGCGCGGTAGCCCTGCTCCACGTGCGCCTTCCTGTTCAGGATCTCGGTTACCAGAGCAGCCGTATTCGGCCCGACAGTCCCGGCCCAGCTAGTGATGCGTGATGGCGTCCATTCAAGGTACTGCCGGTGGCTGGTCGGGAGGTGATTTGGCTCCGTCACGTAAGTGTACCTGCCGCCGGAGCGGCGGTGCAGGGCGACCCTCTTCCCCTTGAAGAGGATCTCCATCATGCTCGATGTTACCTTGAGCTCGACCTCCTGCCTGATCAGCTGGTAGGGCACGCTGTAGAAATTGGTCTCGAACTCGACGTGGTAGTCGATGTTGACCCGGGCCCTCTTCCATTCGGCCAGCTCATAGGGATGAGGGGGCAGCGGCTTCATGGCCGGGCGGTCGACGGTCTCGAAGAGGCTCCTTCTGGTGCCGTCCATCTTCTGAAACGGCTTGTCGTTGAGTTCGGCCATCTTGGCCATGACGGACCGGTTGAACTCGGCCAGGGAGAAGAAGGTGTGATTGCGCAGGGCGGCCAGGACCCAGCGTTCGGCATCCTGCACACCCTTTTCAACTTTTGCCTTGTCCTTTGCCTTCCGTACTCTGGCCGGTATGATCACTGTCCCGTAGTACTCGGCCATGGACTGATAGGCGGGATTGATATCCGGCTCGTAATAATTGGGCTTGCTGACGCCGGTGAGCAGGTTGTCGGGAACGACGATCTCGGTCACGCCCTGAAAATGACTGAAGGCATGGACGTTGGCGGTGATCCACTGGGGCAGATCCCGGGAGAGGAAGCCCTCGGCGTAGCTGTAGCTGCTGGCACCCAGGGTGGCCAGAAACAGATAGACCTCGGTAATCACTCCGGTCTCACGGTCGACGATGGGGAAGGTGTCTCCCGCCCAGTCCACGAACAGCTTCTCTCCGGCCTTGTGGACCTGGTGCATGGAGACGTCCAGCTTGCCCAGCCACTGCCGGTAGCGCTCACAGAACTGGCTGTACATCAGTCCGTCGGGGTGCACCTGCTTGTACTCGCACCAGAGCAGCGTGAGTGTGACGTGCTTTCTTTTGAGCTCCCGGTAGACGTACTCCGGGTTGGGTTCCGGACGATCTATCTTGCCCTTGTTCTGCTCCGGGTAGAGCAGGTTTTCCAGCGCAGCATCGTCAGATCCTTCAGGTAACGGCCAGGAGATGCCGGCAACCTCGGCGGCCTTCAGGATCTTTGTGACGGTGTGGTGCGAGATGTTGCAACTGCTGGCGATCTGGCGAGCGCTTAAATGAGCCTCCCATTTCAAACGCAGTATCTCTTTGATTTTTCTCATAGATATCCTCCTGTTTGGCATGACCCGCAGAACACCTCGAATTCGTTTTTCTTACAACAAATTAGCCAGGTGTTCGCCAGATCCTTGTAGCTGCCAGTATCGTTTCGCCAAACAAGAGGGTGGGCAGTTTCGTCCGGAATTGCTGGGCAGTTTCAATCAGAATCACTGGGCATTTTGAGCCGGAAATGCTGGGCAGTTTCGTCCGGAATTAGTGGGCAGTTTGCGCCGGAATCACTGGGCAGTTTCGCCCGGAATATGCAGACTAGCTTCTGCTCTGCCCTGGTCGTAGGCAGTTTTCAAGATACCCAAAATCCTATCCCGCTCAGCGTCACTTGCCGCATCGACATGTATATCCAGCGTTGTCGTGCATTTCATGATTGCACACCCCCTCTGTTTACGTATTACGCTTTCATATTTATTATAGCACCATTATATGAAATAGCAATACGTATATCTAAAGTATTTTGTCTGGTCATGAATTGCATTACCGACAGGAGGACTAACCTCCGGATTACGAGTGCGGATAAAGCCATTATGCAAGTTGGGGGCTTCTCTGGATTGCGCGGATTCACCGCTTCCTTCCGTGGTAAGCTCCCTTGCGGGATTGGCTGCTTTCTTCGTTCCTTGCTCGAACTCATCGCTTTCTTTCCCTCTCTTCACTGTTCGGCCCTTCCCCATCTCCGACGTCAGGGACAGGTAATATGGCCTCTGCTGACTCCTGCCGGTTCAGCCATGCCTTTCCGGTATGGGTTGCCAGATGACCTGGCGTACCCGGCAGGTCTCCCCGGGTAAGAGCGCTGTCTTTCCCCCCACCTACCCG
>PKYJ01000106.1 GCA_003132605.1 Peptococcaceae bacterium
GCGGGGGCATTAGAGCGGCTACGCCATCTGTGGAACCTGACAAAAAAACGAACAAGCGGGGGTGGCGATGTGAAAAGGGATTTTGGTCGGGTCTTGACGGCAATGATCACTCCTTTTACGGAGAGCGGCGAGGTAGCCTACGACAAGGCCGCAGAACTGGCCAGGCGCCTGGTAAAGACCGGCTCCGACGGCATCGTGGTTTCGGGAACGACAGGCGAGTCGCCGGTGCTCACCAGGGATGAGAAGGAAAGGCTTTTCCTGACTGTCAAAGAGGCAGTTGCCGACCAGGCGACAGTGGTTGCCGGCACGGGTACGTACAACACGGCAGAGAGCATCGTCCTGACCAGAATAGCGGAGAAAACTGGTGTTGACGGGATCCTGCTGGTGACTCCCTACTACAACAAACCCAGCCAGGAGGGGCTGTACCAGCACTTTAAAGCCATTGCCGGCGCAACATCCCTTCCGGTCATCTTGTACAACGTGCCCGGCCGCACATCGGTCAACCTGCTGCCGACAACGGTGAGCAGGCTGTCAGAGGTCGAGAACATCGTTGCGGTGAAGGAAGCCAGCGGCAGCATGGATCAGGTGGCGGAGATCCGCCGCTCAACGCCGGACGAATTTCTTATCTACAGCGGCGATGATTCCCTGACCCTGCCAATCCTGGCCCTGGGCGGGCATGGTGTGATCAGCGTCGCATCCAACGTAGCCGGGTTGCTGATCAAGGAGATGATCTACTCTTACTTCTCAGGACGGGTAGACCGGGCCAAGGAACTGCACCTGAAGCTGTTCCCGCTCTTCAAGGTGTTGTTCGTGACTACCAACCCGGTGCCGGTCAAGGCTGCCGTGAACATGATCGGCATCGAGTCGGGGATTCCCCGGTTGCCTCTGGTATCAGCCACACCCCAGGAAGCGGAAGCGGTGCGCAAGGTGTTGGCAGATCTGGACCTGTTGTAATGTGGCGCAGCTTAATTTATAATGATAAAGGCATAATACCGGGTAACCTACCTTTCGGGCATTGTGGAGGTAGGTTTTCTCTTCTAACAAGTGAGGAATGGATATGAAAGAAGACACAGTAAGCATCATTCCCCTGGGTGGCCTGGGAGAGATCGGCAAGAACATGATGGCCATCAAATACAAACAGAACATCATCGTGATCGACGCCGGACTGATGTTTCCGGATGATGCGATGCTTGGCATCGACCTGGTGATCCCGGATATCTCCTACCTGATTGAAAACAAGGAGATAGTGCGGGGGATCGTGCTCACCCATGGACACGAGGACCACATCGGGGCGCTGCCTTACGTTCTCAGGGAACTCCACGTTCCGGTGTACGGCACGAAGCTGACCCTGGGTCTGTTGGAAGCCAAGCTCAAGGAGAGCGACCCTTCGGAGCACTTCAAGACCAGGTGCGTCAAGGCCGGAGATGTGGTGAACATCGGGCCCTTCCAGGTGAATTTCATCCGGGTCAGCCACAGTATTGCGGACGCGGTAGCCCTTGGCATCAGGACGCCGGTGGGGACTATCCTGCACACCGGGGATTTCAAGTTGGACCAGACTCCTGCCAATAATCAGGTCATCGACTATCATAAAATTGCCGAACTTGGCAACGAGGGTGTGCTGGTCCTGATGTCGGACAGCACCAACGCGGACAAGCCCGGCTACACACCATCCGAACAGCTGGTCGGGGAGAAGTTCGACGAAACTTTCCGGAAGGCCGATGAGCGCATCATCATCGCCAGCTTTGCCTCCAATATCTCCCGTATCCAGCAGACGATCACCTGCGCCGGCAGGTATGGCCGGAAGGTGGCGGTGGTAGGGAGGAGCATGGTCAATGTTGTCAGCATCGCCATTGACCTGGGATATCTCGACATTCCGCCGGGTGTGCTGGTGGACCTGGATGAGATCCAGCTTGTGCCCAAGAACGAGACGGTGATCCTGACCACCGGGAGCCAGGGTGAGCCAATGTCGGCCCTTTCAAGGATGGCGGCGTCGGACCATAACCGGGTTGAGATCATTCCCGGCGATACTATTATCATTTCGGCCAGCCCGATCCCCGGCAACGAGAAGATGGTGCACCGGACGATTGACCAGTTGTTCCGCCAGGGCGCCGAGGTGATCTATGAATCCTTCTCGGGTGTTCACGTTTCCGGCCACGCCTGCCAGGAAGAGCTCAAGCTGATGCTAAACCTGGTCAAACCAAAGTTTTTTATTCCCATCCACGGTGAGTACCGCCACCTGATCAGGCACGCCCAACTGGCCGAGAGCGTGGGAATCGACCCCGACAACATCTTTGTGGCGGAAAACGGGCACGTGCTGGAGTTCAGTGACAAGCACGGGGCTATTTCCGGCCGGGTCACTGCCGGCAGGGTGCTGGTTGACGGCCTGGGAGTGGGAGACGTGGGGAGCATCGTGCTGCGCGACCGGAAGCACCTATCCCAGGACGGGATCCTCATCATCGTGATCACTGTGAGCAAGGAAACTGGGACCGTCATCGCCGGCCCGGACATTGTGTCGCGGGGCTTTGTCTACATGAAAGAATCCGAGGAACTGCTGGAAGAGACCAAAGAAAAACTGCGCTCCATTTTAAAGCAGTGCGAGGGCGAGCAGATCTCGGAATGGTCCGGGATCAAGTCCAACGTCCGGGAAGTGGTCGGCAAGTTCCTGTATGAACGGACCAGGAGAAGGCCGATGATCCTGCCCATCATCATGGAGGTCTGAAAGGAAATATTTGAAATATTTGTGTTGATCTGTAACTACAAATGGTGTTATACTTATTATGCAATTCGAGTGGGATGCCCGGAAAAGGCTTTCTAACCTGGAAAAACATGGCCTGGACTTCCGAGATGTGGATGATGTGTTCCGAATAGGACTATAGTAAGGACTTTTCTGCGTTAGCAGGAGATTGGGGAGGAACGAAGAATGAAGTAAATTAAGGAAATAGGGAGTCCTATAAGCAGTAAGACCTAACGTTTATTCTCCCCAACCAATGTGGCTTTTTGTGATTGTCCCAAAAGGGAGGCGAACGGGACCCAATTATTTTTTTGAGAAGGTGATAGGTGAATCAACTACCATCAAAGTTGCCTAAAATTTACGTACAAACTTAAAGAGGAGTGAAGAAAAACTTGAGGAAAAAAGATAAAGGAAAGATCCTTGCAGTCCTGATTGCTGTCATGCTCATTGTGTCTTGCATGCCTGCGGGCATAGCATTCGCTGCTGGAACGGCTCCGGCTGCTCCGACTATCGCCCCGCCCGGTGGTAGCATCTCCACGTCGACGACCGTGGGCATCACCCCTGCGGTCGGTACGGTCAGTGGGGTTGTCTACTACATCATCACCAGCGGCAGCACCGGCACACCTCCGACGAATACAGTCAGAGGCATCGTCTACTCGGTGCCGTTTTACGTGTCAGCATCAGCAGGCACATTTACGGTAGACGCGGCGGTGTATGATAGCGTCTATGGCATGGGCAGTGTAGCCTCAGCCACGTTTACGGTTATCAGCTCTGGCGGTGGTGGTGGTGGTAGTTCAGTTGTTTCCGCCATCCCGACCGTACAGACAGAGGCTGCCTCATCAATCACAGCCACCTCGGCTGCCTTGAACGGTGACATCACGTCAAACAACGGGTATAACGTCACTGAC
>PKYJ01000098.1 GCA_003132605.1 Peptococcaceae bacterium
CCGCCGTGCATCTTGAGGGCGCGGATGGAGGCCACGATGATGGAGACGTTCGGGGTCAGGCCGCTGAGGCGGGCCTTCACGTTCCAGAACTTCTCGAAGCCGATGTCGGCAGCGAATCCGGACTCGGTGCAGTGGTAATCGAACAGCTTCAGGCCGACGCGGTCGGCGATGATGGAAGACTGGCCGATGGCGATGTTGGCGAAGGGACCGGCATGCACCATACAGGGCTGACCCTCCACCGTGGCGCACAGGGTCGGGTTGATGGTGTTGCGCATCCAGGCCGCCATGGCGTTTCCGACATCCAGGTCTCTGGTGGTGACCGGCTTGCCGGTCCTGTCATAGCCCACCACGATGTTGTTCAGACGCTCTTTTAAATCGGCTAGGTCGCGGGACACGGCGAGGATGGCCATGCATTCGGAACCCACGGCGATGCCAAACTTGGAATGCATCATGAAGCCGTCCTTCTTGGTGCCGAGGCCCATGATGATGTTGCGCAGGCCCTGGGCGGCAAAGTCGAGCACCCAGCCCATTTCGATGTTCTTGGGGTCGATGTCGAGCCTCTTCAGGCCGCGCTTGGTCAGTTCCTCGTCGGTGTAGTTGGCTTCGTGCTGCATCCTGGAGTTCATGGCGACCATCGCCAGGTTGTGGGCGTTCATGATGTCGTTGATGTCGCCGGTGAGGCCGAGCGAGAACTCGGTCATCGGGATCAGCAGGGCGTTGCCGCCGCCGGCAGCGGTGCCCTTGACGTTCATGGTCGGGCCGCCGGATGGCTGGCGCAGGGCGCCGCCGACGCTCTTGCCCCTCTTTGCGAGGCCTTCGATGATACCGATCGAGGTGGTGGATTTACCCTCACCCAGCGGGGTCGGGGTGATGGCCGTGATTTCGACGTACTTGCCGTTGGGCTTGCTGCCGAGGCGGTCGATGATCTTGAGGAAGTCGAGTTTCGGCGTCCGGCCGAAGGGGATCAGTTCATCTTTATTTAGTCCCAGTTTATCGATCCACTGCTCCGGGGTCGGCATGGTCTTTTCGGCTTCCTGGGCGATCTGCCAGTCAGCCATTGTGGTTGCATCAAACGGCATTGATTAACAACTCCCTTTTTATACGGATTTTCTCTACGCTACCTGAAACCGCATTCACACAACTGATGAACTTCCGGCTACTTTCTAAGCCTCTGCATACCCCCTTACCAAGCTTATCTCATGGTTAAAACCCCATTACCCTAGAAAAACTCCGGTTTTAGGGTAACCAAAAAACACATAATTAACAAAAGACTCCTGTTTCCCTGAACGGAAACCACCTCTCCGGCAATTCAGCAGGTATTTTCAATGAGCTTTGATTAAGGTAATATTCGCTATCTCTTCCTGTTTTCCTACTTATGACCTCAATTATTTTTTTGCTGGTTAACCAGGTGGTCGGGTGGGCTAAATAGAATTTTTACCGCTCAATCTCAGCAGAAAAGCAGAGCCTCTTCCGTCTGATTAAGTGACAAACCCACTATTAGAATGGAATGATGACCTGCTGGCAATGAGATTCGGCTAGTTTTACAAACACTGGCAGAAACTGGCGGCTGGGAATCGGATGATTGATCTGGTTATTCGCTACTGAACCTGTATTTCCTGCCATAGAGATCATGAACTAGGCACTTTTTCACCTTGATGGCAGACAAAACCCCGCCTGATCCAAGTGCAGGCAGGGGTCACTATTCGTAAATCCACTTATGGATGCCCAGGTCATAATCCAGCAACTCCTCATTACCGAAAAACAGGGCGATCTCCCGCCCGGCGCTCGCCGGGGAGTCGGAGCCGTGCACCAGGTTGCGCCCGATGTCGATACCGTACCGGCCGCGGATGGTAGCCGGGGCGGCCTTCTGCGGGTCGGTCGCTCCCATCATCTCCCGGACCATGGCAATACAGTCCTTCCCCTCCAGCACCATGGCCACCACCGGCCCGGAGGTGATAAAATCCACCAACCCCTGGAAGAATGGCTTGTCCCGGTGCTCGGCATAGTGCCGCCCGGCCAGTTCCGGGGTGATCCGGAGCAGCTTCAGACCGACGATCTTCAGGCCGCGGCGCTCGAAGGCGCCGATGATCTTTCCCGCCAACTGGCGCTGCACCCCGTCCGGCTTGACCATGACAAAAGTACGTTCCATCTGTGGCATGACGGATTCTCCCTTTCAATATTTGGAAGTCAGGGCTTTCTCATGTTTTCCGATGCTTTTTCCGGCTTTTCGAACCTCGAATCAGGCTTCCTGCATCAGCGCCTCGAACTGGCTGCGCTCGATCGTCTCCTGCTCCAACAGGGTGGAGGCAACCCGGTGCACCTTGCTGATATTATCCTCCAGCAGCTTCTTCGCCTGCTGGTAAGAGTGCTCGATGATCCGGTGCGCCTCCTTGTCGATGGAGTAGGCGGTGGCCTCGCTGTAGTTGCGGGCGCGAGCCAGGTCGCGCCCCATGAACACCTGCTCCTCTGGCCGCCCGAAGGTGATCGGGCCCAATTCCTCGGACATGCCGTACTCGGTGATCATCTTGCGCACCAGGTCGGTCGCCCGCTCCAGATCGTTGTGCGCCCCGGTGCTGATGTCCACCAGCACCAGGCTCTCAGATGCCCGCCCGCCCAGGAGGGTGGTAACCAGGTCGAGCAGGTAGGACTTGGTGTGGATGCGCCGGTCCTCGATCGGCAGTGAGAGCGTGTACCCTCCCATGCGCCCCCTGGGGATGATGGAGATCTTGTGAACCGGGTCGGCATGGGGCAGCAGCCCTCCGACCACGGCGTGCCCCGCCTCGTGATAGGCAATCAATCTCTTCTCTTCCTCGCTCATGATGCGGGACTTCTTCTCCGGCCCGGCGATCACCCGCTCGATGGAGTCCTCCAACTCCTTCATCCCGATCTTCTTCTTGTCGCGGCGGGCCGTCAGCAGCGCCGCCTCGTTGATCATATTGGCCAGGTCGGCCCCGGTGAAACCAGGCGTCCTGCGGG
Source organism: Peptococcaceae bacterium (assembly GCA_003132605.1). Classification (GTDB taxonomy): domain Bacteria; phylum Bacillota; class DSM-12270; order Thermacetogeniales; family Thermacetogeniaceae; genus Palsa-1188. The sequence goes on from PKYJ01000098.1 coordinate 2,977, forward strand.
CCAGCACATCCATGTCGACTTCGTCATCCAGGGGCTTGCCCCGGGCATGCACCTTCAGGATCTCCTTCCGCCCGAGCAGGTCGGGAAGGTCAACCGTGATCTGCCGGTCAAACCGCCCCGGGCGTAGCAGGGCCGGGTCGAGGATATCCGGGCGGTTGGTGGCGGCGATGATAATGATCCCCTCATTGGCGCTGAAGCCATCCATCTCCACCAGCAACTGGTTCAG
>PKYJ01000153.1:0-226 GCA_003132605.1 Peptococcaceae bacterium
AGGTTCGCAGGGACGGCCTTGGATGAGCGACTACTGCTGCTTCTGATTATTTTCAAGGCTTCCACCGAGTTCAGGGTTTCAAACTCGGGCTGGCTCTCCAGGGCTTCCAGGGCGGACCCCTGGCAGACGGCCATATCGATCCGGTAGCGGATTTCCTTGTTGCGGCCGCAAAAATCGATCACCTGCTGGATGCCGTTCCTGGCCATGTCCTCGCCAATGATGACCA
>PKYJ01000153.1:245-7121 GCA_003132605.1 Peptococcaceae bacterium
GCTCCTCCTCCTGCTCCTCCTCCTGCTCCTCCTCCCGAGAGACCTGCGTTCAGCTTCAGGGAGAGCACCGACATGAGAATCAGGGGCTTGCCGTTCCTGACGACCCGGTCGAAGCCGATCATGGTGCACGCGCTGATCTGGTTGAGTTCCTTCCGGTCCCAGCACCCGGTGCAGGAGAGGAGCAGCAGGGCGACCAGCGCCGGGATGAACATTCTAAGAGTCCGACCGATTCTCAAGGCGACCGCCTCCTTTGCTTCTGATCACGGCTATCAACAAAACGAGAGCGGGGATGACCAGCTCCACGATGGCGGCGTAGGTGGGCCAGGTATAGATCAGGAAGTCAAACAGCTTCAGGAAGGTGTCGTACAGCACCCTGCTGAGGATGACCACGATTACAGCGATCGGAAGCAGGGTGACGCGGTAGCTCTTCAGGCCCAGGGCGCCGGCAGCAGCGATGGCCGAGGAATGGATGAAGACCGCCAGCTTGATGGCCACCCCGCCTACCCAGATTATTATCACCAGGGTCTCCAGGCGTTCGATGAAGTTAAACAGCGAGATATACTGGGCCAGGATGAAATAGGGGAAGATCAGGTGGGCCATCACCAGGTCGCCGAACACCCCCAGGATCACGAGCAGAATTGCGGCGGATGCAACCAGAGTGAAGCCGGCCAGCAGGAGCAGCGTTTTCACGTCCTCGTGCTTCTGGTTCAGGTAGGGATAGAGCATGAGCAGCAGAAACAGCTCGCCCCGCCAGGCGCTGGCGATGAACCCGGCTCTGGCCATGGGCAGGAGGCCGCTTTCGAAAACAGGTCTCAGGTTGTTGAAATCGATATAGTGGGCCGCCAGGCCCAGGATCACTACCAGCGAAAACAGGTAAAACGGCAGGACCAACTGGTTTTCCCGGGCGATCACCTCGATCCCCAGGTAGGCCCCGTAGACGGCCAGCACCACCCATACGACATCCAGCACCACCCCGGGAGTCTGGGTAAAAATGGTGATCCGGATCAGGCTGGAGCCCTCGTTCAGGATAACGGATCCGAAATGGACGAACATCAGGGCATAGGCGGCAGCCAGCAGCTTGCCGGGTATTTTGCCCAGGATCTCCGGCAGGTAATCGGTGAAGGCCTGGGAGGGGAAGCGCCTGGCCAGCGCCAGCACCACGGCGATCACCAGCAACCCGTAAAACGCCGGTATGATGGAACCGGCGATCCAGCTGCCCGGGCCGGCCAACTGTGCATACCTGGGCGGCACGTAGAGAGAGGCGGTAACCACTTCTATTGTGAACAGCAGCATGAGCAGCTGCACGCTGCTGATACGGCCATTGTCCAGCATACCGATTCCCTTTCTTTCGGCCAGGAAGATTTACTCCCTCGGCTTGGGTGGCTTAGGTTTGTTGTCGTCCTGCTTGACCGGTTCCACGTATCCTTGCAGCCGCGGCCGCATCTTCATCGCCCAGATCGGCACCCGGACGAAGGTGTCCTTCAAGTCGCCCAGGCTCAGGGGGGCGAAGGGGGCCAGGTAGGGGATGCCGAACGACCTCAGGGCGCAGGCCTGGAAGGTGACCATGGTAAACATGACCATCACCCCGAACAGACCCATAATCCCGGCGGCGATGATAAAGAAGATCCGCAGAGCACGGATGCCGGTCGACAGGCCCAGCGAGGAGATGGTATAGGAGGCGATCGCCGTCAGGGATATGGTGACCACCACCACCGGGGAGACCAGGCCGGCGCTGACGGCGACCTGCCCGATCAGGATGGCGCCGACCACGCCGATGGTCTGGCCGAAGGGCTTGGGCAGGCGGATCCCCGCCTCCTGCAGGACCTCGAAGGCCAGTACCATGATTATCGCTTCAACCATACCGGGGAAGGGCACCCCGTTCCGGGAGGCCAGGATCGACATCAGGAAGTCGGTGGGGATCAGGTCCTGGTGGAAGGTGGTGACGGCGACGTAGAAGGCCGGGGCCAGCAGTGCGATCAGGAACGCCCCCCAGCGGATCAGCCGCATGAAGGTGGAGAACCAGTAGCGGTGGTAGTAGTCCTCGGGGCTCTGCATATCGGTTGCCAGCGTCGAGGGGATGATCAGGGAAAAGGGAGTGCCGTCGAAGATCAGGGCGGCCTTGCCCTGCAGCAGGGCGGAGACCACCCGGTCCGGACGCTCGGTCGTCCCGATCCCGCTGATCGGGGAGTAGGGGGCGTCCTGGATCATCTCCTCGATCTGGCCGCTGGCCATGATACCGTCTATCCTGATGCGCGAGAGGCGCGCCTTGATCTCCTCGACCAGTCCCTCGTAGACGATGCCCTTGAGGTAGACAATGTAGATCCTGGTCTTGCCGATCTCCCCGATATCAATACTCTCGACGGCCAGCCGGGTGGTGTGCAGCCGCTTGCGCACCAGGGCGAGGTTGAGGCGCCCGTTCTCGTTGAAGGCGTCGAGCGAGCCCCGGGCCACCGACTCGGTCTGCGGCATCATCACCGGACGGTCGATGTCCTCCTTGGCGGTCAGCAACAGTGCCCGGTCCTGGCCGTCGACGAAGAGCGCCACCAGGCCCTTGGTGATCTCGCCGGCCACGTCCACCCAGCGGTTGTACATGAGGACTCTGGCGTTGGGAACGGCCTCTTCCATCAGCCATTCCATGGTGATTCCTGACGTTGGCGCCTGGATCGTCTGCAGGGGTTCTGTCACACTCTCTTCCAGCGCCTCGTGGTTCACCAGAGGATCAAAAAAGACCGCCAAGGCGCGGGTGGACCCCTGCTTGCCGATCCTGATCTCACGCGTCACCAGGTCCTCACAGTGGTCGAAGATCTCCCCCAACACCTGCTTGTTGTCGTCGAGCTTCTTGGAGAGGAGACGGTCCTCCTGTTCCGGCTCAACCGGGTATGGTTTCTTGAGAGGGCCACTGGCTTGCCTGTTGCGCCCGAATAGGTTGAGCAGCCAATGGAACATCGCCATCACCCCCTCCCCCCCGATTTTTTCGACATCATTCGACCATGCATTTTTAGCATGCGCCCCAGATTGGTTGCTATGTCAAGCAATGATTGGGGCGCCTGACTGCGGCAGGCAGGTATACCATAAAAATGTAAGGCGCCCAGACAAAGGCTGAGCGCCTGATCCTCTTTTAAGATATTTCATGCAATATTACCATATTGAGAGGTGAGGGGAGCACGAGTATTTTGTTTTGGTGGTTCAGGTGGCCAGTCCGGCGTTCACGCCAGAGCGCCACATTTTCGTTGAAGATACCGCCCTGATACTACCCAGAGCATCCAGAAGCTGCATCCAATCGTCTGCAATGAGATCCGGCTGGTAGGGGCACATCTCCTCGCGGGAGGCGATCCCCCAGGTGACCCCCGCAGTGGCAACGCCGGCGTTCTTTCCCGTCAGGATATCGTACCAACTGTCCCCCACGTAGACAGCCTGACCCGGCTTTACCGCAAGCAGTTCCAGGCCCCTGAGCAGGCAATCGGGATACGGCTTCGGCCTGCTGGTATCCTCCAGGGCGACCACATGGCTAATGTAGCGGTCCAGTCCGGTCATGGACATGCCGGCTACAGCCGGCTCCCTCCGCTTGGAGGTCACCAGCCCCAACTGGTAACCGGCACCGCACAAGGCATCCAGGGTTTCGATGGTGCCCGGAAACAGTTCGAGCATCTCCGCCTGATGATCATGGTAGAATTCGGTGTAAGCCTTTAAAAACCGCTCCTCCTGGCCCGGGGCATAGATCTCGGCAGCCTGTCGCAGGGGCAGCCCCACGGTCTTCATCACCCCACTGTCGCCCCAGGGGATTCCGAGATCCGCAAACACCTTCTCGAAGGTGCGCCTGATCAGGGGTATCGAGTTGAGCAAGGTTCCGTCTAGGTCAAAGAGCACGGCTCTTAGCTTCTTCTCCATCTTTTTCACCCCTCACGGTTTCGATTGTAGCACAAGTGCCGGTACTTTAAGCAAAACAATATATGGTATGTCATCCTCGACGCGCCCCCCCAGTGACCAACAATTACCACCGTGGCCTTGGGCAGGAAAAATGTCCAACGGTGTCGAAATGCTGTCCCAACACTTGTCTGAATGTAATTATTAAGGAAGCAAGTGTACGTGCAACTAAGGCTTCCGCCTTCGCCGGGTACCCTCTGGGTGTGCTTGGCGCAAGCCAAGTTTTCTATATTCCCATGAAGCTTTAAAAGCTCATGGTCATCTCGGAGATGATTCAGATGGCACATTCACCGATACCGACGTTGCCCAGCCGCATACCATGGGGCCTGCCTGCGGGAAATACCGGTAAAAAATCCCTCCTGGCGGCCTTTATAATTTTTCTCATCCTGTGTTTGTCCCTGGCTTTGAGCCTCAGCCCCAGCACAGCCCTAGCTGCCGGTTTCTCGGACCTGAAAGGGAACTGGGCGGCCCCGGAGATCGCCAAGGCGGTCGACGCCGGCTACATCAAGGGCTACCCGGACGGCAGGTTCAAGCCAGCTGCGGGTGTGACCCGGGCCGAATTTTTGACCATGGTCGACAATGCCTTTCAGCTCGCCGCAGCCCAGAACCCGGGCACTTTTTGGGACGTGCGCCCCGGCGCCTGGTTTGGCAGTTCCGTCCAGGCAGCGGTATACTCCGGCCTCGTCAGCGGCTATCCCGATCATACCTTCCGCCCGCAACAGGCGGTGACCCGCCAGGAGGCGGCCTGCATCCTGGCCCCGCTACTGAAGCTGCAGGAGGACGGCGCTCTTCGTTTCACCGATACCCGGCAGATCGCCGCCTGGGCCAAGCCATCCGTAAGCCAGTTGGCAGTCGGGGGAATCATCACCGGCTATCCTGACGGGACCTTTCGCCCTGAAAAGATTATCAGCCGGGCCGAAGCGGTAGCGATCATCAACAAGGCCCTGACCTCCCGGACGGTTGTGCAAACGCCGGCGCCGAGCCGGGGCGACCAGGGTGTTCCGGTTGTGCAAACGCCGGCGCCGGGCCGGGGTGACACCGGTGAACTTGCAGTCGATGTCAGTCACGACCAGTATGGCGAGAAGGTGGATATCACGGTGGTCCAGGGAGCGGTCTACAACGTGGCCGAGCTGCAAGACCCCCCGCGCCTGGTGGTCACAGTGCCGGGCGTGACGGTGGTGCGCACGCCCCTGGAGATCCCCGTGGGAGAGGGCGGACTGGACAAGGTCACCACCAATTTTTCCGGTACCGGCCCGGGTACTGCCGAGGTGGAGATCTCCTTTGCCACCCCGGGACCGCTCACCTATTACACCACCCCGGGACAATCCGGAGAATTGCAGATCACAGTGCCGCCACAGATCTACAAGATCGAGGCCGCCCCCGTGTCCGACTTCCTGGCCGTCAACCTCTGGGCTACAGGACCCCTCAACTATCAGACATCGATGCAGGGCAACCCCCAGCAGCTCGTCCTCTACTTCCCGGGCATCGGCCTGAGCCCCGGACTGCTAAATTGGCAGCAGCAGGTCAGCGCCGCCGGGGTCGACGGCCTGCAGTTCAGCGAACCTCAGCCGATAACGGCCCAGTTGGCGGTACAAACAAAACAGGATATAACCTGTTCCTCGGATAGCAGCAATCAGGGACAGCAGATGGTGCTGCGGCTGCGAGAGAACACAAACCCCGCCGGGCAGAGTGGGCAGGGTGTACAGAGCGGGTTAGCCGGACAGGGCAGCCTGGCGGGCAAGTGCATCGTGCTCGACCCCGGCCACGGGGGCAATGACCCGGGAGCGATCGGGCCACATGGCGTTGAGGAAAAATGGGTAACCCTGCCTATCGCCCTGAAAGCGGCAGACATCCTCAGGCAGCAAGGCGCCAACGTGATCATGACCAGAACCGTCGACGCCAACCCCGACCTCTTAGCCCGGCCGGAGTTAGCCAACGACAACAACGCTGATGTTTTCGTCAGCATCCACGCCAACTGGATCAGAAATTCAAGCATTGGGGGTACCGGGACCTATACCTACGCCCCCCCGGGCACTCCCCTGGGACAGCAGCGCACAGCCCGCCTACACTTGGCGAGTTGCCTGCAGGATGATCTGGTCAAAACCCTGGGTCTACACGACAGCGGCGTCATCGAGGATAATTTCGCGGTGCTGCGCTGCACTACCATGCCCGCAGCCCTGGTGGAGGTGGCCTTCATCAGCAACTCCTGGGAGGAGCGCCTCCTGGGAGACTCCAACTTCCAGCAGCAGGCAGCGGCGGCCATTGCCAGCGGCATCACCAGGTTCCTGACCGGCGGCTAGGGACGGCAAACGCCTCTATATGGTTGGTGGTACTGGTCTTCCAGCCGCTAACCATTCCACGTCAACAAGGTCGGGCGTTCCGCCGGCAGTTTATCTCCCTGGGAATCGCAGACATTTACCTATCTCTTCCCTATGGAAAACGCCTTCCCGATCTGTTGACCGGCTGCATAATAGAAACCGCCGCCGGGGGCTAAGAAGAACGGCCTGATCTTGTCGATTACCGGAACCCCGTTCTCTCCCACCATTGCCTCCTCAACCTTCACGTCGATGATTTCCCCGATGAACTCGGTATGTAATCCAAGTTCGATATGCTGAAGCAGCTTGCACTCGATAATATACGGGAACTCCTGCACATACGGAGCGTCCACCAGCCCGCTCTTCACGGGCGTGAGCCCCGTAGCGGCAAACTTGTCGGTATCCCTGCCCGATACGATCCCGAAGTAGTCGGCTTCTTTGATGTAGTCCGCAGAAGGGATGTTCACCGTAAAGGCCTTCCTCTCCAAAATATTCTCATAGGCAAGTGTGGCCTTTCTGAACGAGACGGCGACCGCCTGCGGGTTGGAGCAGCACATCCCCACCCAGGCGGAAGTGCTGGCATTGGGCTTGCCCGTCCTGTCATAGGTGCCGATCACCCACACCGGCGTCATGCAAA
>PKYJ01000156.1 GCA_003132605.1 Peptococcaceae bacterium
TGCCTGAGGCTCTTCTTGGAAAAAGGTTTAAGCCTATAAGTTTGGCACTAATCAAGAGAGCGACACTGCGCTGGAAATAGTGCTGGACCATCATGAAAGGTACAATGGGAGCGAACTGGCTCTAATAAAGTTGGTGGTTGCAAGCTTTCTGCGCAAGCAGTTATTCTCGGTCGCCCCGCTCGGTGATCCTCCCGTGATCGATCAATGAAGAAAATAGGCATATAATAATATTTGATGGAGAGTGTCCGGCGCATAGAAGATTGGGCGGGGGAGTATGAGACTGACAGGTAAAGTCAACTTTGATGTCATAAAAAGAAGAGTATGGCCGTTTATCATAAAATTGCTGACCATTATTGTCGGCGCCGTGATCATGGCATATTCCTATAACGCCCTGGTCATACCGAACGGGCTGTTGTCGGGAGGGGTGGCTGGAATCGCCCTGATCGGCAATTACCTGCTGCACATCCCCTTCTACATAGGCGTCCTGGTGCTGAACATCCCTGTTTTTCTGCTCGGTCTGAAGGAGTTGGACTGGAAGTTCATCCTGTACAGCCTGCTCGGCACTGTGGCCATGGCCATTGCCCTGCCGCTTACGAAACCTTTCACTCCCGTGCCGAACTTGGGCCACGACCTGTTCCTGGCGGGGGTGTTCTCCGGGGTCATCGGGGGGATAGGGGGTGGCATCATCCTCAAGGCCGGGGCTTCCACGGGAGGGACGGACATCACCTCCATCATCGCCAAGAAGCGGTGGAACATCTCTGTCGGCGCCTTCTCCTTCTACTGCAACCTGGTCATCATCCTGGCGTCGCTCTTCTTCTTCGACCCCAAGATCGCCCTATACACCATTGTCAGCATGTGGGTGAACGGCAAGACGACCGACCGGGTGATCGACGGTTTGGACAGCAACAAGTCGGTGACGATCATTTCAGAACAGAGCGCTGCCATCGCTGTCAGGATCCTGAACGAGGTCAGCCGGGGAGTGACTTTTCTCGAAGGGCAGGGCGCCTACTCCGGTGACCCTAAAAAGGTGATCACCTGCGTGGTCAACCATTATGAGATCCCCAAGGTGAAGGAGATCGTGCTGGACGCAGATCCCCGGGCGTTCATGTTTGTCACTGATACAGTGGAAGTGTCAGGACAGGGATTTACGATGCCTCTCTGATCTGATCGAGACAGGGGGACGTGGGAGCGGGTCTCCTGTCTCTCCTCTGATCAGGCGTTCCTTCTGAGCCCTGGTCTGTTTCTGGATCTCCCGCTCTCTTTTCATGGCGGCTATGTTGCTGCCGAGTGCTTCCTTGTACACCAGTTCCAGCGGCCCCCGGCCCCTGGTGTACTTTGCCCCCTTACCATCCCGGTGGGCGGCCAGCCTGGCCTCCAGGTCGTTCGTATATCCGGTGTAGAGGGCGCCGTCGCCGCACCTGAGTATATAAACGTAAAAGACGCCACTGTTCGGCAATGAATCTTCATTCCTCTCCAATGACCCTATCCGTAATGATACCGCCCTGCAGGGCGCCGATCAATGAAATAATCACGAGGAGGGGAATCTCGTGCCCGATAAGATAAATCTGGCTTCGCAGATCGATCACACCAACCTGAAACCGACTGCCACGACTGGGGAAATTGGTGCTCTCTGCGCAGAGGCGCTCGAGTATCACTTTGCCTCGGTCTGCGTCAACCCCTGCCACACCACCACTGCCAAGAAAGCGCTTCAGGGGTCGGATGTCAAAGTGGCGGTAGCAATCGGCTTTCCTTTAGGCGCCACCACCACCCCGGCCAAGGCCTTTGAAGCGCGTGAGGCGACCCTGAACGGGGCGGATGAACTCGATATGGTGATCAACATCGGGGCATTGAAAGAAGGCCACGACTCTTTCGTGGAAGGGGATATCCGGGCGGTTGTCGAGGCTGCAGGCCAAGCGGTGGTCAAGGTAATCGTCGAGACCTGCTACCTGACGGATGATGAGATTGTGCGCGCCTGCAGGCTGGCTGTCAGGGCGGGGGCGGGTTTTGTCAAGACGTCCACCGGTTTCGGGCCGGCTGGGGCCAAGGTGGAGCACGTGCGGTTGATGCGGGCAGCGGTAGGACCGGAAATTGGCGTCAAGGCAGCCGGCAGCATCCGGACCTATCAGGATGCCATTGACATGATCGAGGCGGGGGCCAATCGCATCGGCACTAGCGCGGGGATCAGCATCATTTACCCTCTTTGCCCCCGCCTGATTGGGGGTGGATGATGGAAGCGTCGGCGGCGCGGCCCGCCTCCGTTTTGCAGGAACAGGAAGAGAAACAGCAGGGCGCTTAACGCGAAGCCGTACCGGGCCTCGATCTGGTAATGGCTCACCAGCAGGTAGGCGGATACGCCGAGGATGAAACCGAAGGTCAGCGCCCAGGTCAGACGGTTGAGCGCCCGGGTATTGGCAGCGAAGGTCTCCCCCAGGTCCGGCAGGGATACCTTGATGAGCAGGTCGCCCCGCTCTGCCTTGTGGAGCACCCGCTCTGCCAGCGGGGGCAGTTCCACCAGCGAATTGCCGATGGCAGTGGCCTTCTCCCTGACGATATCCCACACCCGGATGTTCTCCCTGGTAAATTCGGTCACGTAGGGCCTGGCCTCGTCCAGGAAGTTGATCTCCGGGTCGAGACCCACGCACAGGCCGAAGAGCGTTCCCAGCGCCCGGCCCAGGAAGGTGAAGTTGGCGGGGATCTGGAAGGGATTCTCGTATAACAGGGTCTCCATATTGTCCATAATCTCTCCCAGGTCGCCGCTGAACAGGTCCTCTCCCTTGCCCAGGATCTGCTCCATGAACAATGCAATTGCCTTGGCCAGCAGCTCGGCGTCGGCGCCGCGACGCAGGAAACCGATCTTTTTGAGCAGGGTCACCACCTGGTCGTAGTTCCGTTGGATCATGTTCTGAGCGAGTTGCACCAGGCTCTCCCGCAGCGGCTTGGAAATCACCCCCACCATGCCGAAGTCGATCAGGATGATCCGTCCGGCAGGGGTGATGAAAAGGTTGCCAGGGTGCGGGTCGGCGTGGAAGAAGCCGTCAACCAGGATCTGCTTGATATAAATCTGCAGCAGCCTGATGGCTAGGTCGTGCCGGTTCACCCCGGCCTTGGCCAGCCCCTCGTAGTCGGTGATCTTCATCCCATCCTCGAACTCCATAGTGAGCACGCGCCTGGTGGTGTGCTCCCAGAAGATCCGGGGGATGATCACCTCCCGGTCATCGGCGAGGTTGGCGGCGATAGTCTCGGCGTTGTGCCCCTCGTGGATGTAGTCCAGCTCTTCATGCACAATGGCAGAAAACTCGCTGAAGATGGCGTCGAAGTCCGCAAACTTCTCCCAGTCGGTCAGCAGCTTGATCAGGTCGATGACCCGCCGCACCGCTTTCAGGTCAGTGTCCACCAGTTCCTCGATCCCCGGGCGCTGGATTTTCACGGCCACCGTCTGCCCGCGCCCGCCAGCGGGCACCCGCAGCCGTCCGCAATGAACCTGGCCGAGGGAGGCGGCGGCCAGGGGAGCCTCATCCAGGAACTCGTAGATCTCCTCCAGCGGCCGCCCGAACTCCGTTTCGGCCTCCTGTCTGAGCGCTGCGAAATCCTCCGGCTGCACCTCGTCCTGCAGGCCGGCCAACTCCCTGGCAATCGCCTGGGGGAGTACATCCACCCGGGTGCTGAAGAACTGGCCCAGCTTGATCATCAGTCCTCCCAGATCAACCGCGGTGTTCCGGAAACGCCGGGCCTGGGAGACGAACAACTCCCGCCGCCTATCTTCGTACCAGGTCTGGGAACGCCAGAGCTTTCTGAGCTTGAGGGAGTAGAAGGCCCAGAAGATGGACAGAAACAGGCTGATTACCGTAAGAAAGCGGATCGGACCCGACCGGGGCCTGTCCATGGCGACACCTCACACATCATATACGGACTCTGCTATTATAATAGCAGACAAGCTGGAAAACAGAAAATGTTTACCGCGACGACCGGAAAGCGCGTGAAGGGTGATGGCTTCGTATGCTTTACTTGGCACTGATTCTGCTGGCATTAGCGGCTGGAGTCTGGGCAATCCCTGCTCTTGCCAAACTGCATAGCC
>PKYJ01000124.1 GCA_003132605.1 Peptococcaceae bacterium
TCTTATCCCACCGCTTCGGAGAAGCGGTGGGATAAGAGCGGCTACGTCACTGTAGCTAAAATAATTTTCAGGAATCCGACTCTAAAGCAGTTGGTATGTCCTAGGTCTGCATAACAATCAAGCTGGCCAATGGACAACGGCCAAAAGCCATAATTTCGGCTTTATTTTTTCTGATTGAAGTGTTAAACTCTTACCTGAGCCAGTCCACATAAGGGAGAGCCATGGGGGGGATTATACAGTGCAGCGTAATCAGCCAGATGGCACTATGGATCGTGAAAAGATAATCCGTGGGATGCGCTTACTTTTAGAGGGAATCGGCGAGGATCCGGAGCGTGAAGGCTTGAAGAACACCCCCGAGCGGGTGGCCCGTATGTATGAGGAGATATTCTGCGGGCTGACGTACGATCCGAAAGATGACCTAAATGTCTTTTTCAACGAGAATCATGACGAAATGGTGCTGGTGAAGGATATACCGATGTACTCCACGTGCGAGCATCATTTTTTGCCTTTTTACGGCGTCGCCCACGTTGCCTATATCCCGCGTCAGGGTAAGATCACGGGCTTGAGCAAGCTGGCCCGGGTGGTTGAGGGGTTTGCCAAGAGGCCACAGCTTCAGGAACGGATGACCTCGCAGGTCGCCGACACGATCATGGAGGCGCTTGATCCACTTGGTGTCATCGTGGTGGTGGAGGCAGAGCATATGTGCATGACCATGCGCGGGATCAAGAAAGCCGGCTCCAAGACTCTGACATCAGCGGTACGCGGTGTCTTTAAGACTAACGAGGCCACCAGGGCTGAGGCGTTCTCCCTGATCAGGGGAAAGAATGGTTGAGTAACCAGGCTGGTTGGAAGTCAAGCGCCTTTCCAGGCGCTTTTTTCATAGCCTAACATGCATCCAACGACCAATTGCCAACGACCAATGCGGGGTGAACGATTGAAGCTCCTGTTGACCAATGATGACAGTATTTATGCGGCAGGCCTTGCCGAACTGTGGTCTGTGCTGAAAGAGATCGCTGAAATCACCGTGGTTGCGCCGGACCGGGAGAGAAGCGCTGCCGGCCACGGCATTACCGTTGACAGACCGCTGCGGGCAGAACATCTCCCCATGTTTGAAGGCCGGGCCTGGGCGGTCGACGGCACTCCGGCTGACTGTGTCAAACTGGCGGTGAACTGTTTGATGGAAGAAAGGCCGGACCTGGTCGTTGCCGGCATCAACCGGGGACCCAACCTGGCAATCGACGTTCTCTATTCCGGCACCGTATCCGGCGCCCTCGAGGGGATCATCCTGGGTATCCCGGCACTGGCAGTATCGGTAGCCGAATACGAGCACCCCGACTACAGGTACGCCGCCCTTTTTACCAAAATGTTGATTCCCAAGGTACTGCACTCCAGTATCTGTAAAGATACGCTGCTCAATGTCAACGTTCCCTCCCTGCCGGCCAGTGAGGTTGAGGGTGTGCGGATCACCAGGCTGGGATCGAGGAAGTACCTGAACTCTTTCGAGGTCAGGACCGATCCCCGCGGACGCAAATACTACTGGTTGAACGGGGATATCATGGACGCCGAAGACGAGGCTGATGACGTGGATACTGATGTGGCCGCAATCGGGAAAAAGATGATCTCCATCACGCCCATCCACGTAGACCTCACCAACTACCGGGCCTTGGACCTACTGAGGGGCATGACACTCGACCTCACGGGAGAGCAATAGATGTTTGTCTTTGAAATCCTGACCTTGACCCTGTTTTTTTACCTGATCTTGAACTTTTCCAAACTGCGCAGAGGGATTTTTTCGGGGCGCGACCTGGTCTTTCCATTTTCTTTGGCTTTTGCAGTCACTATCGTCGATAGCTTCATAAAATCAGCTTTTATCGCCGCTTTTTTTGCTTTTATCGTGATTTTTGCAGCCTGTTTCGGGGTATTATATTTCATTACCGCTCCCAGAAAATAAGGGTGGGAAGGGGTCGACAGTCATGCAGATTGAGCTGCGGGAGTTGCGCCAGGGTTTTGAAAACGCCGGGTTTGTCATCGACGAAGATGACCTGAATGTCGTCTACCTGGCCCTGAGGCTGGAGAAGCCGCTGCTGGTCAGCGGTCCGCCAGGGGTGGGGAAGACTGACCTGGCCAAGGTATTGAGCAGGATCTGCGGCGCCAGGTTGATCCGGCTGCAGTGCCACGAGGGGCTGGACGAGAGCAAGGCTCTCTATGACTGGAACTTTCAGCGTCAACTAGTAAAAATCCACCTGGCCGCCCGTAGCGAATCAGTCCGGGAGGACGACCTGTTTACCCTGCCCAATATCCTTCAGCGGCCGCTGTTGCAAGCAATAACCGCCAATGAGCCGGTGGTTCTTCTGATCGACGAGATTGACCGGTCGGACCCGGATTTTGAGGCATTCCTGCTGGAGGTGCTGTCGGACTTTCAGGTCTCTGTGCCGGAGATCGGCACCATCAAGGCGGTGCGGAAACCGACGGTGATCATCACCAACAATGGGGAGAGGGAACTCTCGGAAGCCCTGCGCAGGCGTTGCGTCTTTTTATACCTGAATTTTCCCACCATCGAGCAGGAGGCCTCGATCATCAGGATCAAAAACCCCAGGGTTTTAGATGGCCTGCGGGAGGAGATAGCGCTGGCGGTGGCCAGGACCAGGGATGCCGGATATCACCCGGTTCCGGGCGCCGAAGAGGGTCTGGATTGGGCGCGTGCCCTGTTCTTGCTGGACGCAGACCACTACCAGAAAGAGTACGTGGACAAGACCATGGACCGGCTGGCTGAAAACAAGAAAAACCTGTTGTCTTTCCAGGAATATATGCGGAATAACAGCGGGAAGGCGGCGGCAAAGCAGGAAAAAGAGCCGGAATGACGAAGTATTTCCGCGGAAGGATGATGAGAGCAATGGGCCTGATTGAAGGCGAGGAGGAGTTGATCTACACTGCGGTCGGGGCTGTACTGCAAAGCTGTGGCACAGGGCGCGAGAGCCTGATTCCAGTTCTCCAGGGTGTGCAGGGCAGGTTGGGCTATCTTCCCAGGCTGGCCATGAAGCGGATCGCCGAGGCCATGCAGTTGCCCGAGGTAGAAGTGTTCGGGGTGGGCACCTTCTATAACGGGTTTCGCCTCACTCCACCCGGGAGGCGCCAAGTCAAGGTCTGCCTGGGCACAGCCTGCCACATGATGGGGGGACACATCATCCTGGAATCCTTTGAACGGCGCCTGTCCATTCACGAAGGGGAGACGACGCCGGACCGGGAGTACAGCCTGGAGCGGGTGGCCTGTGTTGGTTGCTGCGCCCTGGCGCCAGTGGTGGTCGTCGACGATAAGGTGGAGGCCAGGGTTTCGCCGATCCGGGTTGATGGCATACTGTTGACCTTCGAAATAGAAAAAAAGGAACAGGAAGCGGAGCAACAGCGGGAAGCAGGGCAACAGCAGGAAGAGCAACACCGGGAAGAAGGTCGGGAAGCATGAGCGGCACGGATGCGGTTGAACAGGCTTACCGGCTGTTGCAGTCGAAGGCCAAGCAAAAGATGGAGGCTAGCAAGGAGAAGCCGGTGATCCTGCTGGGGACGGCCACCTGTGGCAGGGCGGCAGGGGCGCTTGCCGTGCTGGCCGCTTTTCAGGATGAGATCGACAAGCACCACCTGGACGTTGTTTTAACAGAAACCGGCTGCATGGGGCATTGCTATACCGAACCGCTGGCTGTAATCTACAAGCCGGGCTATCCGCCGCTCTGTTACGGCTCGCTCGATGAGGGCAAGGCGCGCCGCCTGGTCAGCGATTACCTGGTCGGCGATGACCCCTGCTACGAGTTCGCCATGGCGGCGCTGGAACCAAATGACGTCTTTCCGACCTTTGCGGATTATCCCCGGGGAATTTACGAGCACAGGATTATCCTGGCTGACTGCGGTCTGATCGATCCCGGGGAGATCGACCATTACCTGGCGAGAGACGGCTACAGCGGTCTGGCCAAGGCCCTGGCGACCGAGCCGGACCAGGTGGTCGCCGAGATCAAGGAATCGAAGCTGCGGGGGCGCGGGGGCGCCGGCTTTCCCACCGGAGTCAAATGGGAGACCTGCAGGAATGCCTCCGGAACACCTAAATATGTGATCTGCAACGCTGACGAGGG
>PKYJ01000076.1 GCA_003132605.1 Peptococcaceae bacterium
TGCTTTACCAGGTATTCCTTGGTATAAAGGTACAGGTCGTCTTCGGGGATCTGGCGCATGTATCCCAGAGCGCGCCCCCTGTTAGTGACTGTCAGGTGGGATACCGACCCCGGCCTCAGCAGCTCGCTGATCACGGCATGGCCGCTCTCGTGCACCGCGATCCGGTAAAGCTCATCCTGATTGGGTTTGCGGTCCAGCTTCTCGCCCATCATCACCTTGTCAACAGCTTCCTTGAAATGCCGGTTGGAGATTGTGGGCTGTTCCTCACGCAGCGCCAGGATCGCCGCCTCGTTGGTGACGCTCTCGAGGTGGGCGCCGGAAAAGCCAAAACTCTCCTGGGCAACTTGCTCGAGGTTGACGTCTTCCCCGAGCGGCTTGTTCCGGCAGTGGAGCTTCAGGATGCTGTAGCGGGCAGCCTTGTCCGGCAGATCGACACTGACGACCCGGTCAAACCGCCCGGGCCGGAGCAAGGCTGAGTCCAGCATGTCATCCCGGTTGGTCGCCCCGATAACCAGCAGCCTGGCCCGCTCGTCGCTGCGCAGGCCGTCCATCTCCACCAGCAACTGGTTCAGAGTCTGGTCATACTCCATGTGGCCGGTATTGGTACCCCGCTTGTTGCCGAGGACCTCAATCTCGTCGATGAAGATGACCGCCCCGCCCTTCTTCTCCCTGACGGCGCGTTCCCTCGCTGTCTTGAACAGCTGCCTGACCCGTTGGGCGCCGACGCCGGCATAGACCTCGATAAATTCGCTGCCGGATGCGGCCAGGAACACGGAATTCGTGTACGCTGCAGCCGCTTTTGCCAGCAGCGTCTTTCCCGTGCCGGGCGGCCCCGTCAGCAGGATTCCCTTGAGCGGGCGAATCCCCATCTCGACGATCTTGGACGCGTGCAGCACGAAATCCAGGGCCTCTTTCAACTCCTGTTTCGCCGTGGTCTGTCCCCCGATGTCGTCGAAGGTGAAGTTGGTCGGCTGCACATAGACGGCGCTGCCCGAGGATGCGCCCAGGCCCTTGCGGTCCAACATAAGGAACAGGAAGACCCCCAGGCCTCCCAGCAACAGCAACGGGATGACGTTATAACCCAGTATGGTAAGAAAGATCAGCACCGCCAGCGATGTTCCCAGGCATACTTCCTTGATCATGTTCCCTCACCACCCGGATTGTTCGCCTGCTCTCCGATTGCCACCTGGGACGTGCGGGGAATGACCTCGTAGAGGTAGCCCGAACTCTGTTCGTCCCTCAGTTCCAGGTAGACATTGTAGGAATCGACGGAAATATTGGATTGCGCCTTATTGGCTGCGGCAAGCCGTGATACTGATTTTTGCATCGCCTGGTAGTTGCCGGTGGCGATCGCCTCCTGGATGGCAAAGGAGCCCTGTTCATACAGAGACTGCAGCTTGGGAGTGCGATTGTCCAACAGGACCACTTTGTATTGCGGCCCCAACTGTTTCCGAATGACATCCGTCAGGCCCTGGTAATCGGTTTGCAGGTCCTGTGCATTATTGATGCGAACGTACACCGCCGGGGGTTTTTCATCCTTGGCGACCCTGAGGTCATCGACAGCCGCCACCTTGGCGACTTGCCGGTCCAGGCCATCCTTGACGAAGTTTTTCTCGTAGAGGAACTGTCCTCCCAACAATAAAGCGAGCGTAATCAGCATTGCCGCTACAATAGTTGGGATGCGCCACTGTTGTAAAGGCATGCCTCTCCTCCTCCCCGCGACCAAGATTATAGCATATCCGTCCGCCCTATCTGCTAGGAAAGCATTGGAAAACCGCGTTTCCTGGCGTTATTTGTCCACAGATGACAAACCGCTCTAATGCCCCCGCTTCTATGAAGCGGTGGGATAAGAGCGGCTACATCACTGTATTAACGAGTTCTAAGCTTCAGTGGGGGATGGTCTTCCCCTAATGAAGCTAAGAACCAGTTGAAGGATCTGCCACAATGGGGGAAATTGCTATTGCTTCGCTTCGCTCCGCAATTAGATTCGCAATTTTCCGGCGAGATCGAAGGTATAGGCACTGGTTATCTTCACATTTGTAAAATCCCCCGGGCTGAGGCCGTCTCCCCTGACGATGATCTTCGGGTCTACGTCAGGGGCCTCCCGGTAACTGCGGCCCAGGTAAACGCCCTCACCCACCCGGCTCTCGATCAGCACCGGCAGGTCCTGACCGATGATGGTGGCATTGATNNGGCGCCCTCTTCGTGGCAGTAGGCAAAAACCCCGAGCCTTTCAAACCCTGCCTGCTGCGCAAAGCTCTGCAACTCCCTGAAAGCGCCCCTGTCCTCGCCGGGAAAGCCGGTCATCAGGGTCGTGCGCAGGACAATGCCGGGCAGCAGGCGCCGTAAGTCCGCCACAACCTGCAGGTTGGCCGCCAGGCTCCCCGGCCTGTTCATTAGACGCAGCACCCTGGCGCTGGCATGCTGAAAGGGCAGGTCGAGATAGCGGCAGACCTTCTCCTCATCCTGGATAGCCGCGATCAGATTGGGGGTCAGTGAGTACGGGTTGAGGTACATGATCCGCAGCCACCGGAGATCGGGCAAAGCCGCCAGGCGTCTGATCACCAGGTCGAGTGTGGGCTTGCCGTACAGGTCGCTGCCATAGGCGCCGGTGTCCTGGGCGACCAGGTTGATCTCCCTGACCNNAGGCGCAGCCGTGGGAACAGCCCTCGGCAATTTTAAGATAGGCGGTGGCGGGAGGCGTCGTCAGCAGGCGCGGGGGGTTGCCGTCATCGGAGTGGCCGCCCTCTTTCAGGAAGGAGGCGCCATAATCGTTAGCGGGCGCCGGCGCTCCGGCCTCCAACCCGCGCAAGGCATCGAGCAGGTAAGGCCTGGCGTTGACGCCCAGCCAGAGGTCCACTTCCGGAATCAGCCTGTCAAGCCTGTGCCCGTAACGCTGGGGCAAACAGCCAATGACGACCAGGCTCCGGCAGGCGCCGCTTTTCTTGAAGAGGGCGTAATTAAAAATAGCATCCAGTGATTCCCTCACTGCTGCCCTGATAAAGCTGCAGGTATTGATCAGGATGATCTCCGCATCCTGCAGCGAGGGAGTCACCACATACCCGGCGCTGGCCAGGATGCCGAGTACGGTTTCGCTTTCGGTGAGGTTTTTCGGACAGCCCAGGCTGACCACGCCAACGGTTGTCAACTATACTCCCATGTTCTTGGTAAACGTCTGCGTCACAGTGTGCGTTGTGCCCAGGGGTGGCAACTTGGCGCCGTTGTAGTAAACATCCACGCTCTTGGGATATCCGAGATCCATCCAGACCGTTGACTGAGCCGTAAATGTTTCCGTGTCACCAGGTTTGATAGTGCCCATATATGCCTCTTGGCCATCAACCTTCACCTCGGCCCAGCAGTGCCCTGTCCCCACCAGCCTGATCTCCAGCGTTTGTGGCTGAGTATTAACCGTTGGCGGGACTGCCGGCAGTTTTTGAGTTTGCTTTTGAGTCTGTTGGAGTGGCGGCACGTTATTATGACGGGACACGGCAATGTTGAGTACCGCGTATGCCAACAGCAAAACAACGACCGCAGACGCAACTCCCAGCAGCAACCTCCTGTTTTTGAAAATTGTCCCGGCTTGGGCGATCTTGCCCGCCCAATCAATAACATGCCGCCGGGCATCGGCGTCTGCCTGCCGTGTTCCTGACTGGTCCGCATCCCGGACGGAGCGCCGGGCATTGGCAACGGTCTGCCGTGTTCCTGTCTGTTCTTCTTCATGAGATGCGCCATGATCTACGCTTTTATTAGCAGATTTATAACGGGTTACAATGGTGTCCAGATCCAGGTCCAGCAGCCTGGCGTAGTTTTTCAGAAAACCCAGCCGGTAAACCTCGCCGGGAATGATCTGGAATTGTTCCGTTTCCAGGGCCTGGATGTACTTGACCCTGATTTTGGTGGCGTTTTCCACGTCACCCAGGGAAAGCCCCTTCTTCTCGCGCTCTCTGCGCAGTAAATCGCCGATTTCCATAACACGCGCCTCCCAACTGGGATGTGTGATGCGAGAGGTTGACACGTCCTCAGTTCTCATTTAGCCGGTTGCAGCGCTCCCCATCGCCCTCCGGACCGCCAGGCGCATCCTGAAGCCCGAGGCCAGGCCCTCTGCAAGACCGGCGGCAATGCAGATGACAGTGCCTGGCGCCTGGAGGGGCGATGCCGGCAGGTACACTGTCTCTTCGGCAGTGGCCAGGATCAGCCCCTGGTCGCCAAAGACCACCACCAGCGCCTGACATCCCTCGCTGACGATCTGTCTGCAGGTCGGGAATAGCTCCTCCGGCTCGCCAGGCAGGACGATAGACGACTGTGCCGCCAGATCTCTGACAGAGCAGACCAGGAAAAACTGCGGGTACGCCAGCAGTCCCTGCGCCCTGAGCAGGTTCAGCGGCCAACCGAGCACAGAGACCACGATATTGTTGTTGACGGCCACAGAGGCCAGGTAGGCCACTGTCTTCAGGGGCAGATCACCGTCGATCAGCAGGATCCTGGTGTTCTTGACCAGTTCTTCTCTTGAGGGGAGCGCCTCCGGGCCAAGGGGCAGCTCGCCTTCATCATCCTTTACCAGAAAAGCGGCATCGTTCAGGCCTGAGAAGACCAGGCGTTTTCCGGTGGAAATATCTTGGCCGCGGATGATATTTTGAACGTTGACTCCTTCGCTCGACAGGTGGCTAAGCATCTGGGCGCCGATCTCATCCCGGCCCAGAAAGGTGATCAGGGTCGGCTCCGAGTTGCGCCGGGCCAGTTCCAGTGCTAGCAGGTAGCCGTTCCCGGCACCGGCAAGTTTGATGACTCCCGGCCTGACGCCGTCCGTTCCGTCCGCGCTGCCGCCACCGGTCCTGACAGAGACATCCAGCCACGTCTTTCCGACCACCAGGATCCTGCCGTGCTCATCGAAGACGTAACCCCTGCCCGCTATATGGCCCTTGCGCATCAGGTTGGAGATGTGCACCGCCGCCGCTGAGCGCGAGATATGCAACCTCTCAGCCAGGTCATCCTGAGCGATCATCGGGTCTTTCTTCAATATTTCGAGTATTTCACTTTCCCGTGTCGTTAAATGATCGTTCATGGCAACTATATGTTAACATATGTTTATATATGTTGAATAGATGCCTATAAGATTTCTCGGTTGCCAAGATACGCCGCTTCTCGAGAGGGCCTCAGCCAGGAACATGTTCACAT
Source organism: Peptococcaceae bacterium (assembly GCA_003132605.1). Classification (GTDB taxonomy): domain Bacteria; phylum Bacillota; class DSM-12270; order Thermacetogeniales; family Thermacetogeniaceae; genus Palsa-1188. The sequence continues at coordinate 5,176 of PKYJ01000076.1, forward strand.
GCTTTTCCCGTAAAACCTCTTGAACTGATCGCTTGTCATCAACACATTCCTGGGCTTGGCCCCGTCATAGGGGCCGACGATCCCTCTCTCCTCAAGAATGTCCATCAATCTTCCCGCTCTGGCATAGCCGATCCGAAATCGTCTCTGCAGCAACGATACTGATGCATGACCCTGGTCCAGCACTAGCTTGGCCGCATCCTGAAACAGCAGGTCCTCGAAGGTTTCAACTTTGGCCGCTGTTTCGGGCCGCTCCAGGAAACTGGCGACATAGAGCGGCTTGCCCTGTTTGAGGATATAGCCGACGATATCCTCCACCTCGCTGTCAGTTACCAGCGCCCCCTGAATCCGGATCGGCTTGCTGGCGCCGATCGGCATAAACAGCATGTCCCCCTTGCCAAGCAGCTTCTCGGCCCCGCCCATGTCGAGGATGGTGCGGGAGTCAATCTGGGATGAGACCGCAAAGGCGATCCGGGCCGGAATGTTCGCCTTGATGAGGCCGGTGATCACATCCACCGACGGCCGCTGCGTGGCTACCACCAGGTGGATACCCGCTGCCCTGGCCATCTGGGATATGCGGCAGATGGCGTCCTCAACCTCGATCGGGGCGATCATCATCAGGTCTGCCAGTTCATCGATCACTACCACGATGTAGGGCAGCGGCTCGCACTGCCGGTGGTTCTCGCTCTGGGAGTTATAGCGGACGATGTCCCGAATACCCATGGATGCAAACAGTTCGTAGCGGGTCTCCATCTCGCTGACCACCCACTTGAGGGCGGAGGCCGCCTTTCGGGGATCGGTCACCACCGGCGAGAGCAGGTGCGGGATGCCGTTGTAGCCAATCAGTTCCACCATCTTGGGATCGATCATCACAAACTTGACCTCATTGGGAGTGGCTTTGTAGAGGATGCTGGTGATGATGGAGTTCAGACAGACGCTTTTCCCCGACCCGGTCGCCCCGGCAATCAACAGGTGGGGCATTTTCATCAGATCGGCGACGATCGGGTTGCCGGCGATGTCTTTTCCCAGGGCAATGGATATTTTCGATGCTGCATCCGTAAACTCCGGGTACTCCAGGATCTCCCGCAGGTAAACCATGGAGACATCCTTGTTGGGGACCTCGATTCCGAGGGCGGACTTGCCCGGAATTGGCGCTTCGATGCGCACATTCTGGGCGGCCAGGCCCAGGGCGATATCATCCGACAGCCGGACGATCTTACTGACCTTGACGCCCGGCGCCGGCTGGATCTCGTAGCGGGTGATCGCCGGCCCCCGGTGCACCTGGCTGACGCAGACCTTCACCCCAAAATTGTCCAGGGTCTCCTCCAGGATGCGCACATTTTCCAGGATCTCCTTGTTGAAGCGGCTGCTCTTCACTTTCAAAGACCGCGACAGCAGGCTCAAAGTGGGCAACTTGTAATTTTCATAGTTCCCAGGCAGATTTTTGTCTGAGTCATTGACGGGGATATTTTTTACCGCATCAAGGCGCAATGCGGGCAGGTCCTGGCTGGCAGCCGGGGGTGACGGCGCTTTCTCGTCCTCATTGGGAGAAGAATCTCTAGGAGAAGCATTCGTGGCCACATAGTCGATGATGACGGGCAGGTCCTGACCGGGGTTCTCATCCCTGCCGGTTTCTGCGTCATCTTCGACGTACAGGAAGTTGACCAGGTTGTGTTTGAGGCTGCGCCATCCGGAGGCCATGCCGGCTCCGGCGCCGGACAGCAGCCTGCTCAGCGGTATGCCTGTTAGCAGGATGATCGCTATCCCCGACAGGCAGGACAATACGATCATCGTTCCGATCCTGGCAAAGAAATAGATGCATACCATACTAATGAGGGCGCCCAGGATGCCGCCTCCCTCACCCCGCAGGCCGGCGCTCCAGAACAGGGAGATCATGCCGTTCCTGGACATGTTGGCGGGCGCCAGCAGAAAGTGGCAGATAGTCAACACCACGGGAAGACCGACCAGAACACCGGCAGTCCGTGGTAACTTGCTCAGCGGGCGCCGGTAGATGCTGAGACAGACCCCAAAATAGGCGATGGCCAAAATAACTCCAAACTTTCCATGATCGCCGGCCAAATATTTCAAGACATAGGCGATCAGGCTGCCGACGACCCCGGTCTGAGCGTAAAAACTCATCAGCATTAGCACTGCCAGGGCTAACAGGACGATGCCGACGATCTCGTATGTCAGCCTGTCACCGGTGGGTTGCCGCCTTATTCTCTTAACCCTGGACGCCTTGGCTGGCATCATGTCACCCCTGGTGGTCGATCATTACTACCAAATTATAGCACTATTTCAGCGCCACGAAAATGCATTTGCTGCAGTTAGTGCATTGTTTGGGTCACAGCGAACATACTAGACACAGTATATAACAACAGATTCTCGATTAGAACCCCGCGCATGTCGGGTGCCCTCTGGGCGCGGGGTAACGATGTTCCCCAGCCTTGCTGGGTCACAATCAAGGAAAGGGGAATGCCAGATGACGTCCTTTGACATTGGCTCGGAACAGCCGCCAACAACCACCGGCCCCGAAACGACGGCAACCAAAAAAACGAAGCAAGGAGTAAGAAAAATAGACACTGTCAAGGAATACGGCCAAAACAATGAATTGCCAAGCGTTCAATCAAACATCCACTGTGTCCTCATCGTCGGTCAGATCGAGGGCCACCTGGTGCTCCCACCCAATAACAAGACTACCAAATATGAGCATGTGATCCCCCAACTGGTAGCCGTAGAACAAAATCCCGATATCGAAGGCTTGCTGATCATCCTCAACACTGTCGGTGGTGACTTGGAAGCGGGGCTGGCCATCGCCGAGATGATCGTCAGCATGTCCAAACCCACGGTATCGCTGGTCTTAGGCGGTGGCCATTCCATCGGGGTTCCGGTCGCCGTTAGTTCACAATACTCCTTCATCGCCGAGACGGCCACCATGACCATCCACCCGATCAGGCTGTCGGGACTGGTGATTGGGGTTCCGCAAACTTGGGAGTATCTCGATAAGATGCAGGACCGGGTGATCAGGTTCGTAGCCAAACACAGCAAGATCACGGAACCGAAGTTCCGGGAGCTGATGTTTGCCACCGGCGACCTCGCCCGCGATATCGGTTCGGTGCTGCTGGGCAACGAGGCAGTGGAAATAGGACTGATCGACGCCGTCGGCGGCCTGGGAGAGTCCGTCAACAAGCTGCAGGAGATGATCCAGAAGGGAAAGCATAAGGACAAGAATAAGCAAAAGCTGCAAATGTTCAATACTAACAGCAAACATTACCCTGGTGATCACTAAGGAGGTTTTAACCCTGGTTCTCTATACACCTATGCCGCCCGAACTGATCTGGGCGACGGAGTCCAACGAGACCATGACCCTGCAGGAGGTCGAACATCAGGGTGTCACCCTGATCGTCCAGCCGACGGGGATGAATACCGGCCGGATCGTGCAGATCAAGAGCACCGACCCCTATGTCTTTTTAAAACAGGAGTACCAGCCGGGCCGAACAATCTTTTTTGGTCCAGAACTGGAGCTCAAAGGGGATGCGACAGGAGCACTCGGCTCTACGCCATTTTAATCCTTCCCGGCCTCTTCCCTGCCACCGCCGGTGTACACTCATGTACTGGCGCAGCACGGAATTGATGGCTGTGTGTCATACAGGAACTTGCCAACCACTTCCTCTCTGCTGAAACTGTCTCTTCTCTCCCCATAAAAATATGCTCCCTTCATGGCAACAGTTTTATTATTTGAACTGTCTACCATGAGGGGAGCATATCAACAATTGGAAATATCTCATGCTCTTCTTACTATAAATGGATATGCCGGTTAGAAAGCACTTCCGAAAGAGAGAATACCTTAATCTTGAGCGAGATGGTTCAGCTCTACAATGATGTTCACGGTATTTATGGCTATAGACGAATGACCATGAAC
>PKYJ01000030.1 GCA_003132605.1 Peptococcaceae bacterium
TGGCGGAGAGAGAGGGATTCGAACCCTCGAGGCGAGTTTTAGGCCCGCCTACTCGATTTCCAGTCGAGCGCCTTCGACCAACTCAGCCATCTCTCCGCGTCTGTTGTTCGGTTGTATTATATCAGATTTTTCGCTGTCGACAAAGCATCCGATTGAAGCGCCAAGCAAGGTGCTATCTAATGAATTCTGACTGGTTCCGGGTCTGCGGAAGGCTATTCAATGAGGTCCAGCCGTCGTGGTTTTCTCGCCGCACTTATTATAATCACAGCCAGGGTCTTTACCACAGATGACATGGCCGCAAGAGTCCATCCCGGCTCAGCCGGTCTTGAGCTGCCCGACCAACTCCTTCAAAATCTGCACCACGTCGCCCACCAACCCGAAGGTTGCCGCCTTGAAGATCGGGGCCTCGGAGTTTTTATTGATGGCCACGATGATCTCCGCGCCCTGCATGCCTGCCAGGTGCTGGACGGCGCCAGAAATGCCGCAGGCAATGTATAGCCTGGGAGCGACCGTCTTGCCGGTCTGCCCGATCTGGTGGGCATAGGAGATCCAACCCTCGTCGACCACAGCCCGGGACGCTCCCACAGCGCCTCCCAGCAGGCCGGCCAGTTCCTTGACCAGGGCAAAGTTCCCGGCGCTGCCCAGGCCGCGGCCTCCGGCTACGATAATAGAGGCCTCTTCCAGGTTGACCGTTTCTGTTTCTTCGGCAGTAAACCCTAACACCATGGTACGGGCTGTCAGCAGATCATCGCTAATGGTCAGCCTGACAACCTCGCCGCGCCCGCTGAAGCGGGCACCCGGGTGGTCGTCACGCTGCAGTGGTTTAAGTACTCCCGGCCTCACCGTAGCCATCTGGGGCCGGCGCCCGGGGGTAATAATTGTGGCCATGATATTGCCACCGAAGGCGGGGCGGGTCTGCACCAGGTCGCCGCTGTCCCGGTCCATGTCCAGTCCGGTGCAGTCGGCGGTCAGGCCGGTACGCAGGCGGGCGGCCAGGCGCGGCGCCAGTGAGCGCCCGGTGGCGGTAGCCCCGAATAACAGGATGGAGGGCCGGTATTGGTTGACCGCCGCGGCTAAAACAGCCGCATACGGCTCATCGCGGAAAACGGCCAGAGCGGGGTGCTCAGCCAGGAAAACCCGGTCCGCTCCATAGGCGATCAGTTCCTCCGGCAGGGTGCCCAAACCGTACCCTACCAGGACAGCGTATAGATTCTGGCCAGTCTGATCCGCCAGTTTGCGTCCTTCTCCGAGCAGTTCCAGCACCACCCGGGCCGGTCTTCCGTCCCTGATCTCAGCAAATACCCAGATGTCACGGTAAGACGTTTTATCTACAGCGGGACTGGCTGTGGCGGCAGGCCGCTCGATCGCTCCGGACGGGCAGGCCTCGGCGCAGGCCCCGCACAGGTTGCAGGCGTCACCGAACACGGGCCAGCCGTCCCTCATGGTAACGGCGTTGTACGGACACGAAGAAACGCATTCTTCGCATCCGTCACACTTATCCGGAAACAGCTTCATGCTGGACATGGGCATCCTCCACTGGATGACATTGGCTGACCACAGGAGCCATATAGGAGTCTCCCTCGAACAGACTATGCAAGTCCGGCTGACCGTAGGGCCGCTACCAGGGCCTTGGCCTGATCCTCGGGACTTCCGGCAAAGAACTGCCCCTGCCGGTCGTATTCCGGCACAAAGATCCTGGACACCCTAGTGGGCGAGCCCGCGATCCCGATGTGCTCCGGGTCCGCACTCAGGTCAGCCACCCCCCAGATAGTGATCCCCTGGGTCCTAGCCCTCAGGCTGGCCCGATATGACGGCAGACGGGGTTCATTGACCTCCCGCACCACGGTCAACAGGGCGGGCAAAGAAGCGGAGGCCTGTTCGTAACCGCCTTCCACCAGGCGTGACACCGTTATGCTAGCTCGAGCCGGCTCTGCCGGGAACACCTCGTCGATACTGCGCACATAAGTCAGATGGGGAATATCGAGCCATTCGGCGATCTCCGGCCCCACCTGGGCGGTATCCCCGTCGATGGCCTGTTTGCCGCATAAGATGAGATCAAAGGCGCCGATTTTTTTTATCCCGGCGGCCAGGGTATAGGACGTGGCCAAAGTGTCAGCGCCGGCAAAAGCCCGGTCGCAGAGCAGCACGGCCTGATCGACCCCCAGCGACAGGGCCTCCCTGAGGGCTGTCTCCACCTGGGGCGGGCCCATGCTGATCACCGTTACCGTTCCGCCAAACCGCTCCTTCAGCAGCAGGCCCTCCTCGACGGCGTTCAGGTCGAAGGGGTTGATGATGCTGGGCACCCCTTCCCTGATCAGGGTGTTGGTCTCCCGGTCGATCCTCACTTCCGCAGTGTCGGGCACCTGCTTGATGCAGGCAATGATCTGCAACTCACACACCACCTAACACGCTTGAATACCGTACTGTCCGCCCCTATTGCAGGTGATGGCTGTAATCGATGCGCCGCCTGACGCCCTCTTCGAATGGGCGGGAAATCGATCGGATATTATCTTTCATCTTTGCTTATAGCAGGAAAACAGCGTGGCCTACCATTCGTCCCGCTCTTTGATCAGTTCCGAGGCGATGACATTGCGCTGGATCTGGTTGGTGCCCTCGTAGATCTGAGTGATCTTGGCGTCACGCATCATCTTCTCCACCGGGTAGTCCTTCATGAAACCGGCGCCCCCCATGACCTGCACGGCATCGGTGGTCACTCTCATCGCCACGTCGGAGGCAAACACTTTGGCCATGGCCGAGACCTTGCTGATTTCCTTAGCTCCGGAATCGATCGTCCGAGCCGCGCCGTAGACCAGGGCCCGGGCAGCCTCAGTCTGGGTAGCCATGTCCGCCAGCATGTGCTGGATCGCCTGGAACTGGATGATCGGTTGTCCGAACTGCACGCGCTGTTTGGCAAACTTCAGGGCCTGGTCGAGGGCGCCCTGGGCAATCCCCACCGCCTGCGCCCCCACCCCGGGCCTGGACTGATCCAGGGTTTTCAAGGCCACGATCATGCCCATGCCCTCCCGGGACAGCAGGTTTTCCCTGGGTACGCGGCAGTTGTTGAAGATCAGCTCGGTGGTGGACGAGGCGCGGATGCCCATCTTGTTCTCCTTCTTGCCAAAGGAGAAACCGGGGGTACCCTTTTCGACGATGAAGGCGCTGGCGCCGCGCGCTCCCTTGGCCTTGTTGGTCATGGCGATCACCGTGTAGATGTCGGCCTCCCCGCCGTTGGTGATCCACTGCTTGGTGCCGTTCAGCACGTAGCAACCGCCGTCTCTGACGGCGGTGGTCTCCTGGGCGAAGGAATCGCTGCCGGCATTGGCCTCGGTGAGGGCGAAAGCACCCAGTTTCCTACCGGCAGCCACCTCCGGAATGTATTTCCGTTTCTGCTCTTCTGTGCCGAATAATAATATGGGTATAGTGCCTAGTCCGGTGGCCGCATAACAGATGGCCACCCCCGAATCGACCCGGCTGATCTCCTCCACCACCAGGCAGAACTCGAACATGCCACCGCCCAGGCCGCCATACTCCTCCGGGATGTAGACCCCGCAGAGGTCGGTCTTGGCCAGTACCTGCAGCAACTTGCGCGGGAATTCACCCCTCTCGTCCAGGGCGGCGGCCATCGGGGCCACCCGCTCCCGGGCAAAGCGGCGAGCGATCTGCTGGATCAACTCCTGCTCTGCAGTGAGAAAGTAATTCATCCGGGCCCCTCCTAGCGTGACTTACCAGATGACTCGCCAATAAACACCGATGCTTCGAGAAATAAGGCCTATATACCAACTGAAGGCGGCAACCAGTCCGGCCTATCCGGCCGGCAATGTATCTTCGGCGTTATAAAACTTGACACCTAAAATCTGTAATATGAAAGTGGATACCCTTCCTTCCTGCTGGGGTATCCAGGCTGACAAGCTATTTTAGCTTAGCATACAAGGGGAAAAATTGTCAATCAGGTTGCGGGCCGCCGTGCAGTGCACCTCCCAGGATTGTGAATTGCCGTCCGTGCCGTCGATAACAAGTTGCGTTACGTGTGACGCTCCGCCGGGGATGGTTCTGATTGTCATAGTTATCACTGATTGTGTTAATGAGAACCGTCCCCGATGTCGCTCAGGATATTTCAAGAAAAAAGGATTCGGCGGGTAAAAAATTGAAAGATCTTCGGGGAAAATGACGTAATAACTGTGAAATAGATTGGAGGGCGGGTTCCATGAAGAAGACATCGCTAACATTCTGGATGGTGGTGCTGCTGGGACTGGCAGTAGCGGGCTGCTCTTCGCCGGCCAAGACTACCACCGCCGGACCGGGTCAGAGCCAACCAACCGTAGCCACCCANNCAGTCCACCGCCGTACCGGCACCGGCCCCTTTGACAATCACCACCAAGCAGGTGCAGCAGAACAGCGAGACAATCCAGGTCGATCTGAGCATTCCGGTGATTGACGGCCTTCAGGACAGCAAACTCCAGCAGCAATTGAACAACCGGTTCGAGCAGGATGCATCGACATTCGAGACTGACATTGAAACCCAGGCGGGCGAAGATATCAAAGAGGCCGCCAAGTCAGGCTATCCCTTCCGGCAGTACAACGCCACCACCGCCTATAAAGTGGCCTACAACCAGAACGGCCTGCTGAGCATTACCGTAGACTACTACCAGTTTACCGGTGGGGCGCACGGCGCCACCGAACGCAGGCCTTACAACTATGACCTGGAAATGGGGAAGGAACTGTCCCTGCAGGACTTGTTCAAAGCAGGCGTAAACTACAAGGAAATCCTCAACCGGGAGATCGCCGCCCAGATCAAAGCAAACCCGGAAGGAGGATACCTTACCCAGCCGGAGATGGGGTTCGAGACAATCGACGACAACCAGCCCTTCTACCTGACGGACGGCGGCCTGGTGGTCTACTTCGCGCAGTACGAGATCGCCCCCTACGTCGCCGGTATCCCGGAGTTCAAGATCCCCTTCAGCCTGCTCAAAGACAGCGTCGAGCCGAGGTTCACCGGACAATGACAGTAAGACAGAGTCACTGTCGGCGTTTATAAAAGCCCGCCCTCAGTCCGCTTACAGGGTGACAATATCACAGTCCGACGACACATCACTCTTTGCAGTATTAGATATTCAATATTAACAGTGATATACTGGCAGCGCGATTTCTGACACTGGTTGACATTAATAAATAGTATGGCATAATAAATGCCATACTATTTGTATCCGCTAAAGTAGAACTTGCTGGGCAACCTTAATAAAGGAAGGATGATATCGGATGATAACTCTTAAAAAGATAGTGTATTATCTACTCGGCGTCCTTGAAGTCCTTTTTGCCTTTCAATTCATTTTCAAGCTTCTTGGAGCTAATCCCGGGAGCACCTTTGTATCACTTATCTATACTATTTCAGGAGCTTTCCTGGCTCCCTTCAGCAGTATTTTTAGAGCTGCCGTAAATAAAGGGATAGAAACCGAGTCAGTTCTGGAGCCTACCACTATTATAGCCATGATTGTTTATGCGCTTATTGCATACGGAGTAGTAAAGTTAATTGAAATCTACGAAACTCCTAAGGAAACGCCAAAGGAAACCCCTGAGGATAAGGAAATACGATGAGTTCAAAACCAGGAGGAAGCATGGAGACCCGTCTTCCGCACTAAGCCGTTTTTAATGTGACCCAAAAAGTGACCCAAAAAATTTCTCAAATATTTTTTTCAAACAAGGAGGAATTCTTTAACAAGGCGCGAATTTACTATAAAATGGCATTTTTAAAGGCAGGTGCGCCTTGTGACCTACAAGAGAAGGACCTACTCCGGACTGTTTCAGGGAAGTCCCGTCGACCATTTTCAGAGCATACCGGGG
>PKYJ01000155.1 GCA_003132605.1 Peptococcaceae bacterium
CCGTCTATCTGGTGTGCGACTGCCTGGTCGTTCCCGGCCGGGTGGGGGATACGGTTTCCCTGATCGCCCTGGGGAACGGGGCAGCGGGAGTCAGCCTGGACGGGTTCCGGTATCCGCTGCGTGAAGCCGTCCTGGATTACCGCCGGCCATATACCATGTCCAACGTCATTGTCGAACCCGATCCGAGCGTCCGGGTAGCCTCCGGAATCTTGGCCGTCATTCACTACCTGCAGCCGGTGTGAACCTCCTCCGGCACGAGGCCAGAGGCTTCTCATTTCATCGGGAGCTGCCCTGCCAGGACAGGGTCTTACGCTCTCTCGTGAGCTACAGCACCACGTTTCCACTATTCTGCCTACAGCAGCAATTGAGACAGGAGAGACAACATGATTACTTTGAAAGCGGTCCGCGGATCGGGCAGGGTCAGTGACAACATTCAGGAGATCGTGGGCGGTATCCTGGAAAAGGTCAGGAACGAGGGCGACCAGGCCATATGCGAACTCACGGAGCGCTTTGACGGGGTCGGGCTGAGCAAACTGAGGGTCCCCCATGAAGCCTTCAAAAAGGCCTATGATCAGGTTTCCCGGGAGACTATCAGCAGTCTGGAATTCGCAGCGGAACAGATCAGGTATTTTGCAGAGCAGCAACTGCAGTGCCTGAAACCACTGGAGTGCCAGCACATACCGGGGGTCACGCTCGGTCACCGGCTGATTCCCATCCAATCATGCGGGGCCTATGTTCCCGCCGGGCGCTACCCGCTGCCGTCAACAGCGCTGATGTCCACCATCCCCGCCAAAGTGGCGGGCGTGGAGCGGGTGGCCGCCTGTTCACCCCCATCCCGGGAGTACGGGACGATTCACCCGGCTGTCCTGGTGGCCATGGACATGGCCGTTGTCGACGAGGCCTATTGTATGGGCGGGGCACAGGCCATCGCTGCCTATGCCTTTGGAACGCAGAGCGTTCCCAGGGTCGACATCATCGTGGGACCCGGCAACAGGTTTGTCACCGAGGCCAAGCGCCAGGTCGGGGGTGCTGTCGGCATCGACATGCTGGCCGGGCCGAGCGAGACGCTGATCATCGCCGACGATACCGCTCCGGTCCGGTTGGTGGCCGTCGACCTGCTCTCGCAGTGCGAGCACGATCCCAACTCCCTGGCCATCCTGGTCACCACCAGCCGCAGGTTGGCCGAGGAGGTGCAGAAGGTCATCCAGGAAGAGTTGAAGACGCTTGGAACGGCGGCACTGGCCGGCCAGACCTGGGAGGACAACGGGCAGGTCATCCTGGCCGTTTCCCTGGATGAGGCGATCGAGATATCCGACAGGTTTGCCCCCGAGCACATCCAGGTGATGACCGCCGGCGACGACGAGGTGGCGGCCAGGCTGCGCAACTACGGCTCGCTGTTCATCGGCCGGCACGATCCGGTGCCATTCGGCGACTATGTCTCCGGCCCCAACCACACCCTGCCCACCGGCGCCACTGCCCGGTTCAGCAACGGGATCTGGGTGGGCACCTTTATCAAGGCGTCTACGTACGAGAGGGTGACTGCGGAGGGCGCCGCCACCCTGGCGCAGTATTGCTCGCACCTGGCCGGCGTGGAAGGACTGCTGGCGCATCAGCGTTCGGCTGATCTGAGGCGGGTGTTCCTTGCGCCTAAAATGAAGAAATAGGCGATCGGCAGTATATATATGAAAAATGCATAGGGGATGTATCCCGCAGTGCCTACATTCAGGACTGTTGTGGGCATGAGGGCGGCGATGTTCCAGGGGATAATGGCGGAAAGGATAATTCCGGAGTTTTCAAGGTCTAAAGCCAATTGATAGCTGTCGAGGTCGTTGTAGCAGTCTTTCACAATTTCTTTGGTCATAACGACGGACATCGTTTGGCTGCAGCCAAAGGCGGCGGTGATCACGCTGACTACGGAGGTCGCTCCAAACAGCTTATGCCTCGACAGGCGCCTGCTTAAAAGCGTATTTTTCAAGCCATCGAACATTTTTATTCCTTCAAACAGGCCGGCCAGAGAGCAGGAGACGAATATCACCAGGCAGACTTCGAGCATGGAAACGATACCCCCGCCCGCAATGATTTTTTGCAGTTGGCCAGGGGTATTGATGCGGAACCCGAAAATAATATAGTGAATTACCTGTTGCCACTGATGGTTTTGGAAAAGCATGCCCAGAACGGCAGCCGAAAGGATGCTGATCAGGATGGAGATATCGATGTTTACCCTGCATAATGACAGGATCAGGATGATAATGGTCGGCAGCAGCATGATGAACTGAATGTTGAATGTTTTTAGAAGTTCACCTGCTAGGCTGTTATTTATGGCGCTCAATGGATGGCACACAGATAGCGTGTAATAGAAAGCCAATGACAGCAACAGGGGAAGTACTGCTGAACGAAGCATGTTCTTGATATTGATAAATATGTTTGTTTTGGTCAAGTTCGCCACTAAATAGGCGCTCGAAGACATCGGAGAGCACCTGTCTCCAAAATAAGCGCCTGCTATAATGGCTCCGGCTATTATATTCAAGTTCGCATGGCCGCTCCTGGCAATGATCATCAGGGGGATGCCCATGGTGCTTACTGTTCCGAAGGAGGTGCCGATCAGGAAAGAGGTCAGGCAGCAGATAACAAATACGGCCAGGGCAAAGGTGTAGGGCATTAGAGGCGTCAGGCGCAGGCTATAGTAAACTATGGTCGGTATCGTGCCGGCGGCCATCCAGATGCCGATAGCCGCCCCGATCAGAATCAATATTCTTAAAACAACAAAGGATTGTCTGCCTCCGTTAAAGGACATTCTGGCGATCTCGTTTAACGTATAGCCCTTTTTCAGCGAGATTAAGGCGAACAAAACCCAGCAGGTGATTAACGTGTAGCCGATAAATATATTTCTGAACACGCTGAATATAAGAAGGCAGAAAGAGATCGGCAATCCTATGTATATTTCCATCATATCGCCCTTCAGCTTATTTCTATTCAATCATATACCAAAGGGTTAATAAATACATACCCATTTACAGAGAGGCACGAGGTTCAAATAACCGATATACAATTAGCGGCGCCTGCAATTCGCTCTCATCACCGTACCCTTTGCTGTGTCCGGGATGGCGACCTGGTCAGGGCTTGCTTATATACAAAAGCTCTACTTTATGTGAAAATAAGATCGATCCAACGGCCTTAAGCTCAGCCTCGACGTGCAGCCGTGCGCGCCCGCAGTCTGAGGCGAAGCATCAGAGCCTGCCATCATACTCCCCTGGATGCCCGGGAAGCCCCCGAGCTTGCCGCTATCATTCACATAGCCGATGCGGTTTGCTTGACGATGGGAATCGGCCTTGGCGGCGACGGCCTGTATTATCCCTTTGTGGATCAGGCTCTTGCCCTGGTCGGGTTGGACGAGACAGATCTGGAAGTGATCATGTCCGAACTGGCCGAACAGGTAGGCGACGAAGACATCTTTCAGTTGGAAAATCAATGCACCTGAGCATTTGACCGCCCCGGATGTTGAAGGCAAGAGTGGCAAGTGGTAAAATCAGGTGGTTTTTTTAGACATTGTCATGATTAGTGGACAAGTGGGGGGTTGAGGCTTTGGCTTCCGAAAACAGATCGGTCGTTCCGGTCGATATCAATCGAGAGGTGCAGCGGTCATACCTGGATTACGCCATGAGCGTGATCGTCGGGCGAGCTCTGCCCGACGTCCGGGACGGCATGAAGCCGGTGCACCGGCGGATTCTTTATGCCATGTACGACACCGGGATGGGTCCTGACAAGCCCCACAAAAAATCGGCCAATGTGGTCGGCAACGTGCTGGCCCGCTACCACCCCCACGGCGACGCGTCGGTCTACGACGCCCTGGTGCGCCTCGTTCAGCCCTTCTCGTCCCGCTATCCCCTGGTGGACGGTCACGGCAACTTCGGCTCGATAGACGGCGACGCCCCTGCGGCCATGCGGTATACTGAGGTGCGGCTGGCGCCCCTGGCCATCACCCTGCTGGCGGACATCGACCAGGAGACGGTGGACTTCATCCCCAACTATGATGGTACCATGACCGAACCCTCAGTGCTCCCGTGCCGGGCGCCAAACCTCTTGATCAACGGCTCCGCCGGGATCGCCGTGGGCATGGCCACCAACATCCCGCCCCACAACCTGACCGAGGTGATCACCGGCCTGGTCTACCTGATCGACTACCCGGAGGCCACGGTCGAGGATCTGATGAGGCTGATTCCGGGCCCCGACTTCCCTTCCGCCGGCTTCATCCTGGGCGAGGACGGCATCAGGTCTGCCTATCAGACCGGGCGGGGCACCGTCATCATGCAGGGCAAGGCGGAGATCGAGCTCACCGACAATGGGCGCACCCACATCCTGATCACCGAACTCCCCTTCCAGGTCAATAAGGCCCGGATGGTGGAGCGGATCGCCGAGATGATCCGGGAGAAGAAGCTGGACGGAATCGGCGATCTTCGGGACGAGTCGGACCGCAACGGCATCCGGGTGGTGCTGGAACTGCGCCGCGACGCCAATCCCAACGTGATCCTCAACCGGTTGTACAAGCACACCCAATTACAGGATAGCTTCGGGGTGATCATGCTGGCCCTGGTGGACGGCACTCCGCTCGTCCTGAATTTGAGGGAGATGCTGTCGCATTACCTGGAGCACCAGGTGGTGGTGGTGACCCGGCGCAACCAGTTCCAGTTGAAGAAGGCCATGGAGCGGCTGCACATCGTGGATGGCCTGTCCATCGCCCTGCGCCACCTCGACGAGGTGATCGCCCTGATCCGGCGCTCCCGGATCGTGGACGAGGCCCGGCAGGGGCTGATGCAGAACTTCAGCCTGAGCGAGCCGCAGGCCCAGGCGATCCTGGACATGCGACTGCATCGGTTGACCGGGATGGAGCGGGAGAAGGTCGAGGCCGAGCGCAAGGAACTGGAGGAGCGGATCGCCAACCTGAACAAGCTGCTGGCCAACGAAGACCTGATCCGCGGGGTTATCCGCAAGGAGTTGCTGGAGTACAAGACCAAATTCGGGGATAAGCGGCGCACCCGGATTATAGGGCCTGCCCCCGAGTTCAGGAAAGAGGACACCATTCCGGAAGAGGATATGGTGATCACCATTACCCACCGCGGCTACATCAAGCGCATTCCCCTTGACGCCTACCGGGGGCAGCACCGCGGGGGGCGCGGCGTGACCGCCCTGACCACCCGTTCAGAGGACTTCGTGGACCACCTGTTTGTGACCACCTCTCTGCACTACTTGTTGTTCTTCACCAACAAGGGCAAGGTCTACCGCCTGCGGGTGTACGATCTGCCAGAAGGCAGCCGCCAGGCCAAGGGCACCGCCCTGGTCAACCTGCTTCCCTTAGCCGGGGACGAGGATGTCACGGCGGTCATTCCCCTGCGGAAGTTCAGCGACAACCGCTACATCTTCATGGCCACCAAGCGGGGGATCGTCAAGAAGGGGCGGCTGCTGGATTACGATTCCGCCCGCCGGGACGGCATCATCGCCATCCGCCTGGGTGAGGGAGATGACCTGATCTGGGCGAAGCTGACCGACGGCAAAAACGAGGTGATCATGGCCACCCGGGACGGACTGGCGATCTGCTTCCCGGAGGAGGATGTACGGCCGACCGGACGGACGAGCATGGGCGTGCGGGGCATCCGGCTGCACCCTGCCGACGAGGTGGTGGGGATCGAGCGCAAGGATGATGCCGGCGACTTGCTGGTGGTGACCGAGAAGGGCTACGGAAAGCGCACTCGCCTGAAGCAATACCGGCGCCAGGGACGCGGCGGCAAGGGGGTTACCACCCTCAGGGTGACCGGCCGCAACGGCGGCCTGGTGGGGATCAAGATTGCCGGAAACAACGACGAGGTGCTGCTGATCAGCAGCGAGGGGATCGTCATCCGCATCCCGGTCGGGGAGGTCTCCCGGCAGGGACGGAGCACCCAGGGCGTCAAGCTGATGCGCCTGGACAAGGGCGACCGGGTGGTGGCGGTGGCCAAGCTCCCGCCCGCCAGCCTGAAAGAGATCGAACTGTAGTGTAGCGCGCTAGCCCAAATGGCAGGGTTGCCTGCAGGTCCGGGGGCAGCTTCCTGTCATTTTTGGAAAGGATGGGGTTAACCGTGGAAGAGAAAGGAACCTGGAAGTTGAAGAAAGGCTTGGCGGAGATGCTCAAGGGCGGCGTGATCATGGATGTGACCACTCCCGAGCAGGCCAAGATCGCCGAGACCGCCGGAGCCTGCGCAGTGATGGCCCTGGAGCGGGTGCCGGCGGATATCAGGGCGGAAGGCGGGGTCGCCCGCATGGCAGACCCCGACGTTATTTTGCGGATCATGGACGCCGTTTCCATCCCGGTGATGGCCAAGGCCCGGATCGGGCACTTCGTGGAGGCCCAGATCCTGGAGGCCCTCGGGGTTGATTATATCGACGAGAGCGAGGTGCTCACCCCCGCTGACGAGTCGCACCACATCGACAAGAACCAGTTCAAGGTGCCCTTCGTCTGTGGCGCCCGCGACCTGGGCGAGGCCCTGCGGCGCATCGGCGAGGGGGCGGCGATGATCCGCACCAAGGGCGAGGCCGGCACCGGCAACATCGTGGAGGCGGTGCGCCACATGCGCGCCGTGATGGGTGAGGTCCGGAGGCTGCAGAATCTGCCACCTGAGGAACTGATGGCGTCAGCCAAGAACCTGGGCGCCCCCTATGAGCTGGTCAAAGAGGTCGCCGCTCAGGGGATGCTTCCGGTGGTCAACTTCGCCGCCGGCGGGGTGGCCACCCCCGCGGACGCGGCCCTGATGATGCAGTTGGGGTCCGACGGGGTCTTCGTGGGCTCGGGGATCTTCAAGTCCTCCGACCCGGCGGCCCGGGCGAAAGCCGTGGTGGCTGCGGTCACCTACTATAACGACCCGAAGATGCTGGCGGAGGTCTCCCGGGGGTTGGGAACGGCGATGCCCGGCCTGGAGTTGTCCACCATCACTCCGGAGGAGCGCCTGGCGGTGCGGGGCTGGTAGTGCCCGCTTGGTGGGCACAGAGGTCAAAGGCAAGAGGTCGGAAGTCCGCAAAAGGAAAAGAAAAATCAAAGCGTACTAACAAAAATCTGACATCCGGCTTCAGTTATGGAAGGGATCGCATGTGATGAAGGTTGGAGTGCTGGCGCTGCAGGGCGCCTTCCGGGAGCACACTGCAGCGTTTAGAAGCCTGGGGTGCGAATGCCTGGATGTGCGGACGCCGGGGGATGTGGCAATTATTGATGCCTTGGTGATCCCCGGGGGCGAGAGCACCACCATCGGCAAGCTGCTGGGCGACTACCGACTGCTGGACCCATTGCTGGAGCGGCTGCAGGCGGGCCTGCCGGCTTATGGCACCTGCGCCGGGGCGATCTTGCTCGCCCGGGAGATCGTCGACAGCGACCAGCCGCGCCTCGGCCTGATGGATCTGAAGGTGCGGCGCAATGCTTACGGGCGCCAGGTGGACAGCTTCGAGACATCACTGGCGATCCCCTGTCTGGGAGATGAGCCCTTCCCCGCAGTCTTTATCCGGGCGCCCCTGATCGAATCGGTGGGGCCCGGGGTGGGGGTGCTGGCCCGCTACAAGGACGGGGTAGTACTGGCCCGCCAGGGCCACCTGCTGGTCGGAACCTTCCACCCGGAACTGACCGGGGACCTGCGGTTGCACCGCTACTTCCTGGATTCGGTGGCAGGGGGCCGCAACTGAGAAAAGCCATGCTTTCGGTCCTGATGTTTGTGTGGCGGGAATCAGCAAGCTGGAATTAGAGACCTTGTCACCATGGCGACGATGTCCCTAATTTTTTCTCTTGCTGGTGATATGATGGATTATATTTTTGACTGGAAGGGATAAACGTGCGGGCAAGCAAAATACGGGTGGAAGAGGCTGTCGGCCGGGTAT
>PKYJ01000142.1 GCA_003132605.1 Peptococcaceae bacterium
CCCCACTTCGAGAAGATGCTCTATGACAACGCCCTGCTGGCCATCGTCTATCTGGAAGCCTGCCAGTTGACCCACAACCCCTTCTATGCCCGGGTGGCCAGGGAGATCTTCAGTTATGTGCTGCGGGACATGACCTCGCCGGAGGGGGCGTTTTACTCGGCGGAGGACGCCGATTCGGAGGGGGAGGAGGGCCGGTTCTACCTGTGGACGCCGGACCAGGTGAAGCAGGTGTTGGGAGATGAGGAAGGGGAGTTCTTCAACGAGTTCTATGACATCAGCGCCGACGGGAACTTCGAGGGACGCAGCATTCCCAACCTGGTGCGCCGGCGCTCTGAACTGTTCCGTCTCGGCAGCGACCATAGCATATATCCGACCCATCATGCGCCCTTGCTGGAGGGGCGCCGGAAGCTGTTTGCCGCCCGGGAGACCCGGGTGCACCCCTATAAGGACGACAAGGTGCTCACCGCCTGGAACGGACTGATGATCGCCGCCCTCGCCCGGGGGGCCCGGGTGCTGGACGATCAGGAGTACAGCAAGGCTGCAGTAAGAGCAGCGCAATTCTTGCTCAACCATATGCGGGATGCGGGGTACCCACCGAAAGGTGGGTCGAGGCGCCTGCTGGCCCGCTACCGGGACGGCCAGGCTGCCTACCCGGCCTACCTGGACGACTATGCCTTCCTGGCCTGGGGCCTGATCGAGCTTTACGGCGCCACCTTCGACCTGGTCTGGCTGGAGCAGGCCCTGTCCTTGAACCGGCAGATGGTGGATCTGTTCAGGGACGAGCAGGGCGGCGGTCTCTTCTTTACCGGTCAGGGCGCCGAGCAGTTGCTTGCCCGGCCGAAGGAGATCTACGATGGGGCGATGCCGTCAGGGAACTCGGTGGCCGCCCTGAACCTGCTGCGCCTGGCCCGCCTGACCGGTGACGACGGCCTGGAGGAGCAGGCTGCGGCACAGCTTGGGGCCTTTGCCGGAACCGTCTCCGACCATCCGGCCGGGTATACTTTCTATCTCTGCGCCCTGGATTTCGCCCTGGGCGCCCCGCTGGAGATCGTGGTGGCCGGGCAGGATGGTGCTGCTGACACCGAAGCCCTGCTGCAAACCCTGCGAACTGTTTATCTCCCTGCGGCCACGGTGTTGTTCAAGCCGACCGGAGAGGCTGGCAACCGACTGGCAGCCCTGGCGCCATTTGCCGCTGCCCGGGAGCTGGTTAACGGCAAGGCGGCGGCCTACGTCTGCCGCAACCACGCCTGCCAGGCGCCGGTGACCGATCCTGCAGCCCTGGGCGGGCTGCTTGAATGACAGTCGCATTCCCCTGTCTTTCGCTTGTTTCCTTTATTTCACAACGTTATAATGATCCTGGGATTTAAAAAAGTGAGAGTGGGTGATTGCCGGTGCTCCGGAGCAGGCGCCTTGTTACTGCGGTTGTGCTGATAATCCTGATCATCATCCTGGTAACTTTTATTAACGGTTGGTCGGATTACATGTGGTTTGCGTCCCATAACTACGCCAGTGTCTTCTGGACGCTCTTGCTGACCCGGTACGGGGTTGGCCTGCCGATCTTTCTGGTGGCCTTTTTCTTCTTACTGCTGAATTTCTGGTGCGTCCGCCGCAACCTGCCCCGACTCGGCCTGTTGGGACAGGACAACCAGGTGATCGACCTGGTCCAGAATCCCTTTCGCAAACTGGCGGCGTCACGGGTGGGCTTCGGCCTGATGCTCTTCCTGAGTGCCTTCCTCGCCCTGATGATGGCCATCCAGGCCGGCTCCCAGTGGGAACTGGTACAGAGGTTTTTCCACGCCACTCCTTTCGGTCAGACCGACCCGGTCTTCGGCCTCGATGTCGGCTTCTACATCTTCAAGCTGCCCTTTTACGAGCTGATCCAGTCACTGCTGTCGGCCGCCCTGTGGTTGGCGCTGATCTTCAGCGGCGCTGTCTACTTCTTCCTCGTCAGCAGGGAGTTTGTTCAGGGGGGTTGGCGCCATTACTCGCCGGTCAAGCTGCACCTGGCCCTGCTGGTGGCAGGACTGCTGGTGGTACAGGCCTGGGTTTACCGGCTGCGCGCCTACCTGCTGCTGTTCAACCAGCATCAGTCCTACTGGGGAGCGGGCTACACCGATCTCATCGTCATGCTGCCGGTGCTGAAGATCATGATCGTGCTGGCGCTGGCCGCGGCGGTGGCCGTGTTCATCGGGATCGTTCTCGGGCGGCTGCGCCCGATCGCCATCGGGCTGGGTGTCCTGATCGCCGCCTCCCTGCTGCTGGGTGTGGTCTACCCGGGGTTCGTGCAGCAATTCTCGGTCAAGCCAAACGAGTTCGACCGGGAGCAGCCATACATAGCGCGCAACCTGACCGCCACCCGCGCAGCCTACGGTTTGGACAAGATCCAGCCGCTGGCCTCACTGCAGGAGATGGGCGACATGCAGCCCGGGGTGGTCAATCAGGCGGTGCTCGATCAGCACGAGGTTACCCTGACCAACCTGCGCCTCTGGGATTACCGCCCTCTGACGCAGGTCTACACCCAGTTGCAGCAACTGCGCCAATACTACAGCTTTCCCGATGTGGACATCGACCGCTACCGGCTGGGATCGGGCTACCGCCAGGTGATGCTCTCGGTGCGGGAACTCGATCAGAGCAAGTTGCCGGCTGAGGCCCAGACCTGGGTGAACAAGCGCCTGCAGTACACCCACGGCTACGGGGTGGTGATGAGCCCGGCCAACGGGATCGACCCGACGGGCCTGCCGACCTACCTGATCAGCAACATCCCGCCGCAATCAACTGATCCGGTATTGAACGTCACCCAACCTGGGATCTATTACGGACAGTTGACCGTGAACCCGGTGGTGGCCGGTTCCAAGGCTGGCGGGACAGGTGAGTTCGACTATCCGTCCGGGGGCACGAACGTCTACACCAGCTACCGGGGCACCGGCGGCGTGGTGCTGAGCAACTGGTGGCGGCGCCTGGCCTACGCCGTGCGCTTCGGTGACCTGCAAATGCTGCTCAGCGCCGACATCACCCCGAACAGCCGTATCCTCTACTACCGGACGGTGCAGGATGTCCAGCGCCTGGCGCCCTATCTCCAGTATGACGCCGACCCCTACCCGGTGGTTTCCGGCGGGCGCATCTACTGGATCTGGGATGCCTATACCACATCCGATCGCTACCCCTATTCCGCCATGAACGGCCAGTATAACTACATCCGCAACTCCGTCAAGGTCGTGATCGATGCCTATAACGGCACGACCACCTTCTACGTCAGCGACCCGAGCGATCCGATCATCCAGACCTACAGCAAGATCTTCCCCGGCCTGTACCAACCCCTGACCAGCATGCCGGTAGACCTGCGCGCTCATATCCGCTACCCGGTTGACTTCTTCAACGCCCAGGCGACGATCTACGCCAACTACCACGTCACCGATCCCCGGGTCTTCTACAACCAGGAGGACGTCTGGTCGTACCCCAACGAGAAGTATTCAGGCGCCAGCCAGCGCATGGATCCGTACTACGCCATCATGAAACTGCCGGGAGGGACCCAGGAGGAGTTCGTGCTGGTACTGCCCTTCACCCTGTTCAGTCGGGAAGACAACAACCTGGTGGGATGGCTGGCTGCCCGCTGTGATGGAGATCACTACGGGCAACTGGTAGTCTACGACTTTCCCAAGGATACCAACACGTATGGCCCGATGCAGGTGGAGGCCAGCATCGACCAGGACGCCAACATCTCCCAGCAGATCACCCTCTGGGACCAGCATGGCTCCACGGTGATCCGGGGCAATCTGATCACCGTGCCCCTGGCGGGCAAGCTGCTGTATGTAGAGCCCCTGTTTCTGCAGGCCGACCAGAGCAGCATGCCGGAGTTGAAGCGGGTGATTGTCTTCTACGAGGGTAAGGCGGTGATGCAGACCACCTTTGGAGATGCCCTGAACCAGTTGTTCGGCCTGAGCGGGGCGCCCCAGACCGTCTCACCCGGACCGGCGCAGGCAGCGGCGCCAGGAGGAACAGCGGTAGGGACGCAGGACCTGGTGAGCCAGGCGAACGCGCTGTATGCCTCAGCCCAGAACAGTCTGAAAGCCGGGGACTGGGCCGGCTACGGCAAGGCGATCACTGACCTCGGCCAGGTGCTGCAGCAGATGGTCACGCCGGCCGGCAAGACTGCTCCCTGAGGGAGATGAAGCTGGATAGCTTATTCGATAAATGAAGAGGAAGAGGTGAGCCAGCTGAACAAGCAACACGTCGATGCCATGCCCAACTTGAAGTTTTCTCCAACATTCGATTTCGACGACGAATTGCACACCTATACGGTATCACTTCCTGAGGTGGGCCTGTATGGCGTCGGCGCAACCAGAGAGGATGCGGTAGCGGACCTGTTGGACAGCATCCTGGAGTATTTGCAGGTTTATGCCGCCAAGGTAACCATTTTTTCCAAACTGGAGCCGGTTGACAAACTGTTCTATGTGTTGAAGCTGGCGCAGTTCAACGAGGATAGAGAGGCGATCAGGGAAGAGATCGGGCTTTTGGCGGCGCCGGTCCGGTTCGACCAGGGACAGATCAGGCAAATACTGGCCTATTTCCAGGTGGCGCCCATCAAGCCAGGCGGCTCTATCCACGTTGGAATCGGTAAAGATGGAGCCTGGCGCACCTGTAAATTCGATTGCCACGAAGACGGCGGCCAGGTTGCAGCCAGTGCTGCCAATGCTATTGCCAAATCACTGAAGTTCAAGGACACAGCGGAGATGAGAAAGTTTTTCGATGAAAAAATTTGAGCAACTTCTTATCGAAGTTCGATATTCGAAGTTCGAGGGGAAAGAGCGGGCAGTTTGCATAAAACTGAGGGACTCGTACCAATGGGACAACGATCCTATATGAAATGAATATAATTAGTAATTTTATTCGATTTGGAATAAATGATATAATATAATGTAGAGTTTCAAGAGGGAGCGGAAGAGCTTGGAGCGGGAGCGGGTCAGTTTTTTCTGCAGTGAGTGCGGGTACGAGTCAGGCAAATGGCTCGGTCGCTGCCCCGGCTGCGGTGGCTGGAACACCTTTCGGGAAGCTCCCGTCAAGCGCGCCGGGAGCCGCGCCAGGAGCCGCGCCGGAAGCCCTCTGGGCGCGGCACCCGGCGCGGTTCCCGGTACCAGGATCGCATCGCTGACGGCGGGGCATCCCCCGGAGTTGCTCTTGGGGGCTGCTCTTACCCAGGTAGAACGCCTGCTCACCCATTCCGGCGAGATGGACCGGGTGCTGGGGGGCGGCATCGTGCCCGGTTCGGTAATCCTGCTGGGCGGCGACCCGGGGATCGGCAAGTCCACCCTGTTGCTGCAATTGGCGGCTGCGGTGGGAAATGGGCCGGGAATGGTGCTCTATGTCTCCGGCGAGGAGTCGCGCCAGCAAGTGCAGATGCGGGCGGGGCGCCTGGGCATCAGTTGCGATCACCTCTACTTCAGCAGCGATGCCGATTTGGACCGCATCCAAAGCGCCCTGGAATCAGTGGC
This sequence comes from Peptococcaceae bacterium, assembly GCA_003132605.1. Classification (GTDB taxonomy): domain Bacteria; phylum Bacillota; class DSM-12270; order Thermacetogeniales; family Thermacetogeniaceae; genus Palsa-1188. Next base: position 5,490 of record PKYJ01000142.1, read on the forward strand.
GCCGGCGCTGGTGATTATCGACTCCATCCAGACCATGTCGCATCCGGATCTCCCGATGCTGCCGGGCAGCATCGGACAGTTGCGGGAGTGCACTGCAGAGCTGGTGCGGCTGGCCAAGCTCACGAACTTTAGCTGTTTTCTGATTGGCCACGTCACCAAGGAGGGAGCCCTGGCGGGTCCCCGGGTGCTGGAGCATATGGTGGACACTGTCCTCTCCTTCGAGGGCGACAGCCATCAGAACCTCCGGCTGCTGAGGGCGGTCAAGAACCGCTTTGGGGCCACCAACGAGATCGCTGTCTTCACCATGGGTGAGCGCGGTCTCGAAGAAGTGACCAATCCCTCGGCCCTGTTTCTGGACGGGCGGGCGGTGGATATTCCCGGTTCGGTGGTGGTGTCCGCTCTGGAGGGGACGAGGCCGGTGCTGGTGGAGGTCCAGGCTCTGGTCTGCCCGACCGTGTTCGGGGCGCCCCGACGGGCGACCACCGGTGTTGACTATAACCGGGTGGTACTTACGGCGGCAGTTTTAGAGAAGCGGGCCGGCATTAATTTGGCCAACCAGGACATCTACGTGAGCGTCGTGGGCGGCCTGAGAGTAGTCGAGCCGGCGGTTGACCTGGGAGTTGCCCTGGCCCTGGCCTCCAACTTCCGCAATATCCCAGTAGATGCGGGCACGGTGGTCATGGGGGAGATCGGCCTGACCGGAGAGGTTCGGGCGGTCGGCCAGGTGGAGCAGCGGATCCGGGAGGCCGTGCGCATGGGGTTCCGGCGTTTCATTATTCCTGAGCGCAACCTTGATGTGTCGTCGCGCTATCCGGACCTGGAGGTGATCGGGGTCAAGACCGTCAGAGAGGCTCTGGACCGGTCGCTGTAGAGGTCGGAGGCAAGAGATCGGAAATCGGAGTGAAGATCAGGGGACGGAACAGGAGTCAAGAGGCAAGGGGCCAGAACAGAGGTCAGAAGTCGGTACCCTGGTGTGGTGATTTTAACATCAGGTATCAGACATCTTAAATGAAGGCATGCAAGTCTTTCATCTGGCATCTGACCTCTGGCATC
>PKYJ01000100.1 GCA_003132605.1 Peptococcaceae bacterium
AGCCTGATCACGTGGTCGCAGGTGCTGTCCACCAACTCCTGCTTGCCCAGGCAGAGGCCGATCACCGTGCCCTCGCGGGCCTTGACCTCCTTGACGTTGCTGATCAGCTTCTCCAGAAGGTAATCCTGGGTGGCCAACGCTACCACCGGCACTCCATCCACGATCAGTGCCAATGTCCCGTGCTTCAACTCGCCGGCAGCGTAGGCCTCGGCATGGATGTAGGAGAGTTCCTTGAGCTTCAGGGCGCCCTCCAGGGCTACGGCGTAGTCCAGACCGCGCCCCAGGAAGAAGATGTCCTGGCAGTCGTGGTATTGCTGGGCCAGGTCCTGGATCTGCTCCTTCTGCTTCAGGATTTCCTCAATCTGTTCCGGCACCTTCTTCAGCGCCGCCACGATCTCCGATACCTGCTGATCGGTGATGGCGCCCCGCTCCTTGGCGAACAGCAGTCCCAGCAGGTACATCACCAGCACCTGGGTGGTGTAGGCCTTGGTGGAGGCCACGGCGATCTCCGGCCCCGCCCAGGTGTAGATGACGTCGTCCGCCTCTCTGGCCACCGAACTGCCGACCACGTTGGTCACCGCCAGCACGTGGCAGCCCCGCTTGCGGGCCTCCCGCAGGGCAGCCATAGTGTCCGCGGTCTCCCCGGACTGGCTGACGATCACCACCAGCGTCTTGGGGTCGATTAGCGGGTCGCGGTAGCGGAACTCCGATGCCAGGTCAACCTCCACCGGGATGCGGGCGAGTTTCTCGAACACGTACTTGCCTACCATCCCGGCGTGGTAGGCGGTGCCGCAGGCGACGATGGCCACCTTGCTGAAGTTGCGGATCTGCTCGGAAGTCAAACTGATCTCGTTGAGCTGGATGCCGCTGCCGTCAGGTGTCAGCCTGCCGCTCAGGGTATTCTGGATCGCCAGGGGCTGCTCGCAGATCTCCTTCAGCATGAAGTGCGGGTAGCCGCCCCGCTCCGCCGCCTGGGCGTCCCAGTTGACGTGGAAGATCTCCTTGTGCACCGGGCGGTCCTGGAAGTCGACGATATTGATACCGTCCGGCGTCAGTTCCACGATCTCCCCGGCGTTCAGGAGGTAGATCTTCCGGGTATAGGGGAGCAGCGCCGGGATGTCCGAGGCTACGAAGTACTCGCCGTCGCCAATCCCTGCCACCAGTGGGCTGTCCTTGCGGGAGGCCACGATCCGGTCCGGGTGGTGTTCGCTCAGCAGCACCACGGCATAGGAGCCGCGCACCTGCTGCAGAGCATCCCGCAGGGCGAGGCGCAGGTTCCCCCGGTAGGCCTCCTCCACCAGGTGGGCCAATACCTCGGTGTCGGTCTCCGAGACAAAGCGGTGGCCATTGGCCTGCAGGCGCTCCCGCAGCTCGGCGAAGTTCTCGATGATGCCGTTGTGAACCACAGCGAATTTGTGAGTGCAGTCGAAATGGGGGTGGGCGTTGCGATCGGAAGGCCGACCGTGGGTCGCCCAGCGGGTGTGGCCGATCCCGATCTGGGTGTGCCACTGCTGAGTGCCCAGGTAGTCCTCGAGGACGGCGATCCGTCCCATCTTCTTGCGCACCTCGAGGGTGCCCTCATTTAGGTAGGCCACTCCCGCGGAGTCATACCCGCGGTACTCCAGGGTCTTCAAACCGTTCATCAACACCGAAACCGCGTCCTGGCTACCAAGGTAGCCAATAATGCCGCACATCCTCCAGTTTCCTCCTTGTGCTGCTGCGCGCGGCGCGGCTCCGCTCCCAACCAGGCGCCTCTTTGTCCCGGAAATTGCTCTCCGGATTTGAAGGCTCCCTTACGGTGGTGGGCCACCGAGGGGCATCCGCCGAAAACTTCGATTAACCCCTTCCTCGTCAACCAGCCTGTCTGTAGTCAGCCGGGCTGGTTCAGGCGCTACCTATATGCCAGCGAAGATACGCGGGGATTTGATCCCGGCGCAGTCAGTTTGAATTGGCGACCGGCCTCTCCAGCCGGATCGCTTCTTGCCTTACCTTATTATATTCCATATTTGAAGCAAGATGGCCAAAAATATTTGGAAGCTGTCACCCCAAGTGTGCCTTCACCACCTCCGACAACTCGCACACCACCTCCATCAACTCGTCTTCCCGGGGGCCCTCCCCCATCACCCGCACCAGGGGCTCGGTGCCCGAAGGCCGCACCAGGATCCGGCCGCGGCCAGCCAGCTTCTGCTCGGCCCCGCGCACTGCCTCGGCGATCACCGGATGGCCGTGCAGGGCCTGCTTGTTCCGTACCCGTACGTTGACCAGCACCTGGGGGAAACGGGTCATCTGTCCGGCCAGCCTCGACAGCGGCTGCCCGGACTCCCTCACCACCTTCAACAACTCCAGGGCGGTCAGCAGGCCGTCGCCGGTAGTAGCGCGGTCGAGAAAGATGATGTGGCCGGACTGCTCGCCCCCCAGCACCGCCTGTGACCGGCGCATCTCCTCGAGAATGTAGCGGTCGCCCACCTTGGTCTCCGGCGCCTCGATGCCGGCGTTCCGGAAGGCCTCCCGCAGGCCGAGGTTGCTCATCACCGAGACCACCACCCGGTTGCCCGGCAGGGTCCCCTTCCGCTTGCGGGCCAGGCCGCAGATGACCATGGTCTGATCGCCGTCCACCACGCTCCCCTTCTCGTCAACGGCGATCAACCGGTCGGCGTCCCCGTCGAAGGCCAGCCCCAGGTCGGCCTCGAGGTCCGGCACCACCCGCTGCAGCGGCCCGGTGTGGGTGGAACCGCACCCGGCGTTGATGTTGATCCCGTTCGGCTCGCTGTAGATGCTCTGCATCTGGGCACCCAGTCCCGCGAACAAGCACGGGGCGATATGTGAGGCGGCGCCGTTGGCGCANNTCGATCACCAATTTCAGCCCGGTCAGGTCGAGGTCTCCCGCCTGTTCCTTCAAAAAGTCCAGGTAGCGTTCGGCGCAGTCCCCGTCCACGGCGACCCTGCCGAGTGCCTCCCCCACCGGCTGCGGGAAGGGGAATTGCTCATCGCGGACCACGGCCTCGATCTCGTCCTCCACGGCATCCGGCAGCTTGAAACCGTCCCCGGCGAAGAACTTGATCCCGTTGTCGGGCACCGGGTTATGCGAGGCGGAGATCATCACCCCGGCGCAGCAGTCCATTGTCCGGGCCAGGTATGCCAACCCCGGCGTGGGGATCACCCCCGCCCTGATGCAGTCGCCGCCAACCGACAGGATGCCCGCCGCCAAAGCAGCCTCCAGCATATCGCCGGAGATCCGCGTGTCCTTCCCGATAATGATCCGCGGCCTGGCGCCGTGCCGGTTGAGGATGTATGCCCCCGCCCGGCCGAGGCGAAACGCCAATTCCGCCGTGAGGTCCCTGTTGGCCACGCCCCTGACCCCGTCCGTACCGAAAAGAGTCCCCATCCTGCTGCATGCCTCCCCCGTGAGCAAATCCGTCTTATTATACCATATTCCCTAAAAACCCGTGGTCACGTGCCATCGGTAAAGAGGGGCGCCGGCGCCCCTCCGGACCAACGCCGGATAACCCGGCTGGCGGGGCGATCATCCCCTGCTTCGGGGATAAGAACGATTAATACTGACAAATGAGCCGCCCTTTGTAATATGATATACTTAGGCAACCTAAATACACGGGAGGCAAAACATTCTGTTTTCCCTCTTGGGGCGCCGTTGAAAAATTTGATTCGCATCATGCCCGGCTTTTTGGTATATCTTAAATATAAATCAGAAACGAACAGGAACCAATATTAATGAATCTACCGAGCCAGGAAAAAAGATCCTTGAACAATCCCTTCATCCCCCTCAAACACAGCAACTTCAGATACTACTGGGTTGGCATGTGCATCTCCCTGATCGGCACCTGGATGCAGAATGTCGCCCAGCCCTGGCTGGCCTATACGCTGACCAAGTCGGCCTTTCTGCTCGGTCTGGTTGGCGCCATCCAGTTCATGCCAGTGCTTCTTTTCTCGCTTTTTGCGGGGGTACTGATCGATAGGTTCCCCAAGAAGAAGATCCTGTTTTTTACCCAATCGGCGTCTCTGATCATCACCCTGATTTTAGCAATCCTCGATTTTTCCGGACATATTCAGTTCTGGCACATTCTGGTGCTGGCTGCGGCGCTGGGACTTGTCAACACGTTCGATATGCCGACGCGTCAGTCCTTTGTCATCCAACTGGTAGGCAAAGAGGACCTGATGAACGCCATCGCCCTCAACTCTGCCGTGTTTAACATGTCCAGAATTGTGGGGCCGGCGATCGCCGGTCTGGTGATAGGGTATTACGGCGTGGGGATGTGTTTTCTGGCCAACTCGATCAGCTTTGCCGCGGTCGTCATCAGCCTGTTCTTTATTCACCCATTGACAATTCAGGCCACAGTAACGTCAAGCAAGCACATCCTGGCGGATATCAAGGACGGTCTCAACTATATCTACCGGCGGCGGATTCTCTTCGATGCCGTATTGCTGCTGACCATCATCGGCACTTTTGCCATGAACAACAACGTGCTGATCCCGGTCTTCTCCGAGGTTGTCCTGAAACAGGGCAGCATGGGCATGGGCATCCTCTTCTCCTTCTCCGGGATCGGCGCATTTATCGGGGCCATGCTGGTTGCCCTCACGAGCAAGTCTGGCCCGAGTAAACTGGTGATCTATGTTGTCCCGACGATCATCGGTATCTTCCTGATCCTGAACAGTTTCACCGACAAGTTTCTGCTCGCCGGACTCTACATCGCGGCGACGGGTCTTTTCTTCAACCTATTCAGCGCCACCATCAACTCTACCCTGCAGCTCAATACCGGGAACGAGTTCCGGGGCCGTGTCATGAGCGTGTACACCCTCGTTTTTTCCGGTTCCACGCCGATCGGCAACCTGTACGCAGGCCTGGCCGATGATTATATCGGCGCCAGGTTCGGTTTCGCCGCCTGCGGGGTCATCGTAATGATCCTGCTTATCCCCATGTACCTGTACAAGCTCAGGAGCAGAAACAGGGCGGAGGCCGAAGACTGCACACCGGAGCGCCTGCCATCCGGTTAAGCTCCGGGCGGCCCGGTTGCCGGCAGGTCACCGTTGCTGATCCGTCGTCCCGGTTGCCGCAGCGCCCAGATCCACCGTCACCCGCACCTGTCCCTGGGTGACCAGGGACACGCCCTGGGGCAGGACCAGGTTAACATCCTTGACCATCTGGTCTGTAGCGCCTGAGATGTCCACCGGCTGGGTATAGACCGCGACCAGTCCGGTCAGCACGTCCTGGGCGCCGGTCAGCGCCACCATGGTCGGCTCGACCACCACCGACTTGACCGTCTGGGCCACGCCGGGCGTACCGCGGATATCGGCAATGACCGGGACATTCTTCACCAGCCCGCTGGGCACCACCGGAACGACTACTTCTGCCTCTTTCGGGTTCAGTTCCAGCTTGTCGCCGGATTCGGAGACCTGCAGGGACACCTTGGTGGTGATGTTGGTGTTCACCCCGGTGGTGTTGACCACCGCCTGAACCTCCTGAAGCCCTCCGAGCAGGCNNCCGGGGCTGGAGTGCCCTGCAGCACCACCTTCACCGGCAGCTTCTTTGACTCCTGATAGTCGAGGCTGACCCGTACCGTCTGCGGATAGATGCTCAGCACCCGGATGTTGTCCGGCACGCTGGTCTGGATCGGCAGGGAGTTAACGCCCGCTGTCTGGTCGGACACGTCCACGTAAGCGTGAATGTCTTGCTCCTGCAGGGACTGAACCAGGTCCTTGGTGCCGCTGATGGTGATCGTCACCTCCGGCAGCGTCGTCGTGGACACCAACTGCGTCGTGGCGGGGCGCAGTTCCACCGGGCGGGTGTAGGTCTGTTTGGCCAGCGGGTCGCGCTGTCCGGCCACGAAGTACCAGAGCAAAAACGCCAGGCACACCGCCAGGATCCTGTAGCCCACGCTGTAGCGCACCAGCCAGTTCTCCCGCTTATCCCCGGCCATTTCTCGCCCTCCCCGTTCTCTTGCTGCCCGGCCGGACCTGCTCATCCAGCCGCTTCTCCAGATCCGTGCTGCTCAGACCCCTGGTGATCCTGCCGTCCTCGGCCAGGGAGATCGTCCCGGTCTCCTCGGAGACTACCAGGGAGACCGCATCGCTGTGCTCGGTGATGCCGATGGCCGAGCGGTGCCTGGTGCCCAATTCCTTGCTCACGTAGGGGTTCTCCGTCAGCGGCAGGAAGCAGGCTGCGGCCAGCATCCTCCCGTTGCAGACGATCACCGCCCCGTCGTGCAGGGGGGTGTTGGGTTCGAAGACGTTGATGATCAGCTCGGCGGTTATCAGGGCATCCATCTTGATGCCGCTGTCGATATACTCCTGGAGGCCCGTCTCCCGCATGAACACGATCAGGGCGCCCACTTTGCGCCGGGACAGCACCTCGGTCGCCCGGACGATCTCCCGTACTGCCCGCCGGTTAACCTCGTCGACATTGAACAGGGAGCGTCCGAAGAACCCGCCCCGGCCCAACTGCTCCAGGGCGCGGCGCAACTCCGGCTGAAAGACCACCGGCAGGGCCACGAACAGGGCGGTCCAGGTCTTCTCCAGCAGCCAGCTTATGGTGTACAATTGAAATCGCTCGCTGAGGGTGGAGGCGATCACCAGCACTGCCAGCCCTTTCAGAAGCTGGATCGCCCGCGTCCCCTTGATCCACATTAGCAGCTTGTAGAACACGAAGGCCACCGCCAGGATGTCGATCACGGTCCGGAGATCGATGTAGCTCAGATAGGGCAGGAACCTGGCCGTGAACCCCGTCACGAACCCGGATAACACCTGCAAATAATTTTGGCCGGCCACTGCCAGGACGCCATACAACCGCATCGAGGACGCCTCCGTTCGGTTTGCTTCAAACTATCCCTTGAAATAATTACATCCACCGCGGCCGGAATCTTTCACCACAGATGACTACCCGCTCTAATGCCCCCGCTTCTCCGAAGCGGGGGGATAGGAACCGGGTGCCCTCTGGGCGCGTCACTGTATTAACGAGTCTCTATAAAAATATTTCGTTCCAGCGACAGATATCCCTTTTTCTTGTTTCTTCCGCAGTGCTACCCGCTTGCGCGCCGGTGCATCCTGCATGCTTGCGGCGAACGTATATTTGTGGTAATATATGTCTAGCGCTCCGCAAACGGTATCTGGAGCCCCCGGTGATCGTTCGACATTGGCAGGAGTTTCGCCACCGTCATCGAATCATTAGACGAATGGGGACACACCCCGCGCCGGGGAATGTCCCCGATGGAATGTCCCCTAGGTTCAACGAGGAGGGCCATGGTCAAGCTGGGAAGGCAAGCCCTTAAAAAATGGCAGTTGCCACTGACGCTGGTGTTATTCCTGTCCGGCCTGCTGCTGGTTCTTGCCCTGCGCAGCCTGGCCAGCAGCGGCACTCTTCCCTCGCGCACCCAAAACGAAAACCTGGCCAACCTGATCAAGTCTCAGGAGAGCCAGATCGCCGACATCGAACTGGACGTCAGCGGACGCAGGAACCTGCT
>PKYJ01000020.1 GCA_003132605.1 Peptococcaceae bacterium
TTCGGAGCAGAGTCAGGATGTTAATCTTGTAGAAACATGGGGAGGTTGAAACGGATGGTAGAGGCTGCCAGTGGTGAAGAGGTCAAGGATTTCGGGTTCGAAGAGGACGGTGGAAGCGGCAAAGGTTGGCAGAAGGAACTGGTGCAACGCTTCGGGGATCGGGTCACCCTGGGCAAGATCGAGCGGCTGCTCTACTCGCACGACGTGGCCGCCCTGCCAGGCTTGGTGAGGATGCTCTACAAGGGGATGCCCGATGCAGTAGCGCAGCCGGAGAGCAAAGAAGACCTGGTCTTCCTGACGGACCTGTCCCGCCGCTACGGAGTGCCCCTGGTGCCCCGGGGCAGCGGCACCGGCGGCTTCGGCGGCTGCGTGCCGTCACGGGGCGGGATCGTGGTGGAGTTCAACCGGATGAACAGGATCCTCGGTGTGAACCGGGCGGGGATGACCGTCACTGTGGAGCCCGGCGTGATCATCAAGGATTTGGACGACTACCTGCGCCGGGAGCACGGCCTGGCCCTGCCGATCGTACCCACCAGCGCTCCCGGCGCCTCGCTGGGCGGCTGGGTGGCTGCCGGCGGCGCCGGGATCGGCAGCAATACCGGAGGCTACGTGGGCGAGAACGTGGTGGCCGTGGATGCCATCGCTCCCACCGGCGCCCCCCTGTTCGAAGTCGGCCACGTGGTCGGGCTGGAGGGGACCACCGGCTTCATCGCCAGCGTCACCTTCCGGGTAGTGCCCGCTGAGGATGTCAGGCCACTCCTGATCGGCTTCAAGACCATGGAAGAACTGATCACCGTCCTGGCCGCCCTGGATGAGGCCGGGGTGGCCGTCTGGCACGTCAGCTTCGGCAGCGGCCGCTTCCGGCGTCTCAACGAGGAGGCTGCTGCCCTGCACTCAACGGATTCATCTCTTTTGCATCAAGGGTTAGAGCCAAATGATGCGTTAAACGCACCATCATCTCGGACGCTTTTGAGTGCCGGTTGGCAGGGGCCGGCCCTGCTGCTGGCGCCCCTGCAGTCTGAGGCGGCTGCGGTGGAGCAGTTCATCTCCGCCAGGCTGGCGGCTCTTGGCGGCGAGGTACTGCCCGCTGCCCAGGCGCAGCACGCCTGGGATGAGCGCTACTACCCGATGCGCCTGAAACGCCTGGGGCCATCCCTGATCCCCAGCGAGAGCGTCATCCCCCTGGCCGGCCTGAAGTCTGCCCTGGAGGAACTGACCGCTACTTTTGGGGAGCTGGCTATGGAGGGCACCCTGATCAAGGGGCAGGACGTGGCCATTCAGAGCTTCGCCCTGGGGGACGAGCGCCTTCCCCTGCACTTTGCCCTGGACTTCACCAAGTCCCTGCAGGTGATGGACATCGCCTTCAAACACGGGGGCTTCCCCTATTCCCTGGGGATGTTCTTCACCGCCCTGGCACCGTCCAAGTTCGGGGAGGGGCGCTACCAGGAGCTTAAAAACGTCAAACACGCCTTAGACCCGAGTGACCTGTTCAATCCGGACAAGTCCCTGGATTCTAAAAACAGGACCCTGGCCGCCGCCATGAGCGCTGCCCGTCTCGGGCGCCCTCTAGCCGAGGCGACAGCGGCAGTACTGCCGAAGATCCGCCAGGGCGAGCGCCCACTGCCCCCAGGTCTGGCCGAGGACGCCTTCGCCTGCGTCCAGTGCGGCTACTGCCGGCCGGTCTGCAGCCTCTACGCCGGCCGGGGCTGGGAGAGCGCCACGCCCAGGGGCAAGTTCTACTTCCTGCGGGAGTATGCCCACGGCAACATCGACTTCGACCAGGCCGAGGTGGATACCTTCCTGATGTGCACCACCTGTAAGCGCTGCAACCCGGAGTGCCAGGTAAGCATCCCCATCCAGGAGGACTTCGACCAGATGCGCGGCTTCCTGGTGATGGAAAAAGAGTTCGCCACCTACCCCGCCTTCTATCTAATGAAGGCAGCCACTCGGGCGGAACACAACATCTGGGCGGAGCTGCAGGAGCACCGGGCCGACTGGGTACCGGATGATATCGCCTACAAGGATGCGGGGCCGCTGGCCTACTGGGCAGGCTGCACCGCCTCCTACATCATTCCGGACATCGCTCAGAACGCCTTCCGGATCTTCAAGGAAGGTGGCCTGGAATTCGCCTACATGGGCACCGACGAGAACTGCTGCGGCGCCCCGATGTTCATGTCCGGCCAGTGGGACGCCTTCGAGGAGGTCGTCCGCTACAATATCGACCAGTTCCAGCGGCGTGGCATCAAGACGCTGATGGTCTCCTGCCCCGGCTGCTGGGTGTTCCTCAACCACTACCACCGGGAATGGGCGAAGAAACTCGGTCTGGAGTATGATGTGGAGGTCAGACACGTTTCCGAGGTGATCGCCGAACTGATCGACCAGGGCCGGCTGCAGTTCAAGCGGCCACTCGACCGGAAAGTCACCTGGCACGACCCCTGCCACATCGGGCGGCACGGCGGCATCTACGATCCGCCCCGGAAGGTACTGCAGTCCCTGCCTGGCCTGAAACTGGTGGAGATGGTCCACAACCGGGAGCACGGACTGTGCTGCGGCAGTGTGCTGACCCGGATCAAAGAGCCGGTCCCGACCTCTGACCGGATCGCCGCCCTGCGCCTGGATGAGGCCGCCGCGGCGGGCGCGGATCTCATCTACACCACCTGCCCCTGCTGCGAGTTCCAGTTCCGGGTGGCTGGCGAGAGCATTGGCCATCCGATGCGTACGTTCGACTTCACCAATGCCGTGGTGGAGGCCCTGGGCTATGAGGGCCA
>PKYJ01000036.1 GCA_003132605.1 Peptococcaceae bacterium
CCGGTGTTGACGTCGATCACCGTCAGGGCTTCGGTCTCGTCGATCACCAGGTAGCCCCCGCTGCGCAGCCAGGCCTTGGGCCGCAGCGCCCGGGTCACTTCCTGATCGATTCCGTAATCCTCCCAGAGGTTAGACTCCACCAATTGTACCTTCCGGCCAAAGCTTTGAGCGTCGGAACCAAGCAGTTCCAGGATCCTGTCATAGGTCTCCGGTTCGTTGACCACCAGGCAGTCGATCTCTTCCCCCACCAGGTCCCGCAACACCCAGGAGACCAACTCCAGGTCCTGGTACAGCATGGCCGGAGCAGAGTACCGGGCCGATTTTTCCTCGGTCCGTTTCCATAGCTCATAGAGGGCGGCCACATCCTCTGCCAGCTCATCCCGGCTGACTCCCTCGGCCGCTGTACGCACGATCAGGCCGCTGCCGGAAATGCGCACCTCTTCGGCCAGGTTTTTCAGGCGCTCGCGCTCGCGCTCTTGGGTAATGCGGCGGGAGACGCCGATGCAGGCCAGATCCGGCAAAAGCACCACGTACCGGCCAGGCAGGGTGAGTTGGGTTGTCACCCGTGCCCCCTTGGTGCCGAAGGGCTCTTTGACTACCTGGACCAGGATCTCCCCCCCCTCACGGAGCATGTTCTGGATCGGGAGGTTCTCGCGCTTGCCAGGTGCCGTATGCACATCTTCAACATATAGAAAGGCGTTGCGCTCCAAGCCAATGTTCACGAAGGCTGCCTGCATGCCCGGCAGGACGTTCTCGATCCGTCCCTTGTAGATATTGCCGGCCAGGCGCATCTGGAACGAACGCTCCAGGTAGACCTCCACCAAGCGCCGCTTCTCCAGTACCGCCACCTTCGTCTCTTCCTTGGTCACCTGAATCAAAATCTCTTTTAACATCGCTCTTCTTCCTTCGCAGTTTATAGTAAACTTGGCTTGCGCCAACCGTTGGCGAAGGCGAAGCCCTAGTTGTACTTACACTCGTTTTGTCAAAGTTTATTCATTCAAGTATTTCAAAGAAGTCAAGCCTCCCAGAGCTGCTTCCGCTCGCCAAGAGGATTGATCAATCCGCCGTTGTGGCGCAGCAGCGCCATCCGGGTGACCCGGGCCGGTTCGTAGCAGCCAGCCGCTTCGGTCAGCGGCAGCAGCGTTTCCACAATGCCGCGCAGGGGTGCGGCCGCATCCCCGAAATCCACCAGCAGATCGAGGCCAAGGCCCTCTCCTTCTTTTAGCGCAGGCGTGCGCTCCCGCCAGGCGCCTGGCGAAGCCCCGCACTCAACTGTTCCGGCCTCTGACCTCTTGCCTCCGACCTCCGTTAACCGGCAGGCTGACAGGGCAGACCTGACATCAAACAGCTTGCCATCCTTGGGACGCTTGTAGTAGAGAGGATCAGAACCGCCTACCAGACAGTCGATAGCTTGCTGCCAGGCGTCGGCAGTCTGCTCCGGCGGCAGGGCCAGCCGGTACCAGGCACAGTTTACCGCCTTGCCGATACCGGGCGCCGCCGGCGGCAACTCCATCAGGCACCCGATTTCCAGTCCGGGAGGAAGCTGCCGCCCGAGGGATGCCATACCCTCAGGCAGAGGCGTAGCAGCAGCCAGGTCCGCGTCCAGGTACTCCCGCAGCCCGGCAACGCCCACGCCCAAGGAGGGGCAGTAGGAAAGCCTGGGGTGTGGGTTGAACCCCTGGCTGAAGACCAGAGGCAGCCCGGAGCGGCGCAGCGCCCGAATAAATGTGCGAATCAGTTCCAGGTGCGACAGCCATCTGGCTCTACCGGTTTTGGAATACTCAATTCTGTATCCAGGCATTGATCTCCCCGACCCACCTTAGGCGGGTACCCTGCAAAGAACTCTCCAGCAAAGAACTCTCAGGCATCCAGGCGGGATAAGTTCCGCCGAGGCTGCCAACCTACCCATTTCCATATTGACTGTCATGTTTCAGACAATGGTATCTCTATATAGTCATGGTCGCAATATTTTTAAAAATGGAGTATCCGTAGGAAAATTATCGTGTTCTCATTTTTTCAACCTTTTGATACATCCAATGTTGACGCCTTGACCAATCGGGGTTCCACCCCGAAGGAGGGGCATACCCCACACCCTTCGCAGGAACCCAGACGGCAATCAGCAGTGGCCGCTCCGGCCAGGGCCCGCCGGTGCTCCCGGACCAGGAACTCCCGGTCGATGCCGACGTCAATCATGTCCCAGGGCAGGGCCTCGTCGTATGACAACCGGCGCCCGGCATAGAACTCCGGGTCCAGACCGGCCGCCCGGAAACTGTCCTGCCACAGGTCAAAGTTAAAGTGCTCCGTCCAGCCGTCAAACCGGCAGCCCCGGCGCCAGGCCTCGAACAACACCCCAGCCAGACGGCGGTCGCCCCTGGCCAGCGACGCCTCCAGAAAACTCGTCTTGATGTCGTGCCAGTGGTAATCGGCGCCGCTGCTTTTGACCAGCTCCCGCAGAAAGGCATGCCTCTCCGTCAACTGCTGCCGGGGCAATTGCCCCTCCCACTGGAAAGGCGTATGCGCCTTGGGCACGAAGGAGGAGGCGCTGATCGAGAGGCGCAGCTTTTTTCCGCCCCGGGCGCTGCGCCCCGCACGTTGCGCCTTCCGTACCAGGTCGCCGATCCCCTCCAGGTCGGCCTGCGTCTCGGTGGGCAGCCCGACCATGAAGTAGAGCTTGATCGCCGACCACCCGGCCGCCGCTGCAGCCGCTACCGCTTCCAGGAGATCGGCCTCGGTAACCCCCTTGTTGATCACATCCCGCAGGCGCTGGGTACCCGCCTCCGGCGCCAGGGTCAGGCTCGTCCGCCGGCCCCCGGGCAGCTTCTGGGCAATGTCCACGCTGAAGGAGTCAACCCGCAGGGACGGCAGGGAAATACCCGTCCGGGAGAGGGTGCACTGGTCCCCCAAAGCCGGCAGCAAGCCGTCCAGATCGCTGTAATCCAGGCTGCTCAAAGAAACAAGCGAGATCTCTTCGTAGCCGGTCTTGTCGATGATCTCCCGGGCCTGTCGCAGCAGAGTCTGGGGATCACGCTCCCGCACCGGGCGGTAGATCATCCCCGCCTGACAGAACCGGCAACCCCGGGTGCAGCCACGGAAGACTTCCAGCATCCCCCGCTCGTGGACCGCCTCCGCCAGGGGTACCACGGGCGCCGTAGGGAAGAAGACATCGTTCAGGTCCGGCGCCAGGCGCCGCCGCACACAACTCTGCAACTCGGGACGCAGGGCGGTAAAGCCCTGCACCCTCCCCTCCTTATTATATTCTACGCTGTAAAATGAAGGGATGTAGACACCGGGGATCCCGGCCAGTTTCTCCAGCAAACGCTGGCGCGACCACCGCGCCCGCAAGCTGGCACCCGCGCTCTCCTTGGCCTGCCGGATCACTGACAGCACTTCCGGCAGGGCATCCTCCCCCTCACCGATCACGAAGGCGTCGATGAAGGGCGCCAGCGGCTCCGGGTTGGCTGCCACGGGGCCGCCGGCGATCACCAGCGGGTCGGCATCGCTGCGCTCGCAGCTCATGAGCGGGATCCCGGCCAGGTCGATCATGTTCAGGATGTTGGTAAAGGTCAGCTCGTACTGCAGCGTGAACCCCAGCAGGTCGAAATCCCTGAGCGGGCGGTGGGACTCCAGGCTGAACAGCGGCAGGCCGCCTCGCCTGAGCTCCGCCTCCAGGTCCGGCGCCGGGGCGAAGACCCGCTCCATCAGATAGTCCGGATGGGCGTTGACCAGTCCGTAGAGGATCTGCAGGCCGAGGTGGGACATCCCCACCTCGTACAGGTCGGGGAAGGCGAAGGCCATCCTCACCGCCGTCCGGTCCCAGTCTTTGTGCACGGCGTTCCACTCACTGCCCAGGTAGCGGGCCGGTTTTTCCAGGTGTGACAGCAGTTCGTCCAGATCATGCTGCTCCATCGAGATGCTCCTTCAATGTCGATATGCCCGCGCCGTTGCACCTTCAACTGGGTCTTGGCTTCAGTGGAAAAGCTGCTGCAACGCAGTCAATTTTTACCAGATGACTACCCACTCTACTATTTTACCATTCCCGGCGGAAACATATCACCTCCGGGGCGCAGCGAATCTATAAAACCTCGGGAATTGATGATCTCAGAAAAATTGCGAATCCAATTGCGAAGCATGCGAAGCAATAGCAATTTCCCCCAAAATCGATAAACGCGAAAATAACGCTGAGAATCGCCCTCTCAGCGCTATTTCACAAAATCATACCGATCTGCCTCAGGACTGATTCTGCTGCAGGTGCTGCACCGGATCGACCAACTGGTCGCCGTCCCGCATCTCGAAGTGCAGGAAGGTGCCGGCCAGTGTGCCCAGCACCTGCCCCTGGTCCACCTGTTGCCCTGACTGTACCCCCACGGTGTCCAGCCGTCCGTACAGGGTGGCCAGTTGGTCGCTGTGGTCGACCACCACCACCGTGCCCAGGTTCGGGTCCTTGAACACCCGGTTCACCGTCCCGGGCAGCACTGCCCGCACCGAAGCGCCCTTGGCAACCGTCAACTCCACTCCGTCCGAGAAGCGCGGCCAGCCGTCGCTGCCCTTCTGCCAGCCGAAGCCCCTGGCCAGTTTGCCGTCAACCGGGAGTCCCGGCTGCTGAACGGCAACGTTCCCTTGAGGAATCGGCTTGTCCACCTTCACGTCCAGGCCTCTTTTAATGCCCAGCAGGGCACTCACCTGATCGATCGCCGGAGAAAAATTGAAGCTCTGAATATCATAGTTGGCGTGCAACACGTAACCAACCCCGTTCCGGGCCGCCTGCCCCACTGCCCCCCCGGCCAGGGACAGGAGCCAGGCCAGCACGAAGATGGCCAGAGCTGCCAGCAGCCGGAAAACAAGATCTCTGGCCCTGCGCATCAAGACCAGGTGGCGCTTTGCCACCGCTTCCCCTCTCATCATCGGTACCACTCCCCAGCATTTTCCTACTATTAGGAATATATGGCTAACCCGACCTGAATATGAGGGGACAAGGCAGAATATTAACCTGCAGTTCGGGAACGAACCGCATCAGAACAGCAACAGTTCTTTCCGCATATAGACGTTCAGGATCAACCCCACGGCGATCAGGTTGGTAAGCATGAAGCTGCCGCCGTAACTCATGAAAGGCAACGGGATACCGGTGACCGGCATGATCCCGATGGTCATGCCGATATTTTCCAAGATATGGAACAGCCACATGAAGAGGATGCCCCCGATCATCAGCCTGCCAAAAGTATCCCGGGACTGGAAGGCTATGGCCTGCGCCCTGGTGATCAGGTTGTAGTAGAGCACCAGCAAAATACCCGCCCCCAGGAAACCGAGCTCCTCGCCGATCACCGAGAAGATGAAGTCGGTATTTTGCTCAGGCAGGAAGTTCAACTGCACCTGGGACCCGTGGTACAGCCCCTTGCCCTGCCCCCACAGGCCACCGGAACCGACAGCCACTAAAGACTGGATGATATGGTAGCCATACCCTTGGGGGTCCGAATAGGGATTGACGAACACCACCAGGCGGTTTAATTGCCATTCCTTCAAGGGAAGGGGCATATGCAGGGGGGAGAAGTGCAGGGCCAAAGCCAGAGCGGTCACCGCCAAGGCACCCCCCAGCAGTTGCAGCAGCAGGGTCGGCCGCGCCCCGGCCAGGTACAGCATGCCGAAGAAGATGACGATAAAGACGAGGGATGTCCCCAGGTCCGGCTGGATGAACACCAGCAGGAAGGGCACCGCGAAATACAGGAAGCAGGGCGCCAGGTCCTTCAAATGCTGCAGTTCTCCCTGCCGCCTGGACAGGTAAGAGGCAAAACAGACGATGATCATAACCTTGGCAAACTCAGATGGCTGCAATCCTAAAAGCGTACGTTGCACACCGTTGATGCTGTGTCCTGCAAACACCGCCAGCAACGCTGCTATCATCACTGCGTAGATGGCGTGGTGCCACTGGTGCAACTTGGAATAGTCGAAGGAAAAGGTGATCACGCCGGCCGCGATCAGGCCCAGCACGATCCACAGTGCCTGTCTCTCAACATAGTACACCGCGCCGTTCGGCGTGGCGGCTGAAGCGCTACTCATAACCAGCAGGTTCAGCCCCAAGAGGATTCCAATTACCAGCAGAAAATTAAGATCGAGGCCCTTCAGACGACGACTGAGCATTAGACCAGTTTCCCCTCTCAAGGAAGCTGGTCTCATTATAAAGCAAGGACATCCCCCAGTCTATCGCTATCCGCGCTCCTCACTTCTCTACACGCAGGTGGGCAGACGTTTCATCTTGACGACCGGAATGTTGGCCACCAGTGCTATACTGCCCTTGTCCCGGTGGAGAGAGATCTCCATATTGGTCTCGTCTATCTCCAGATAATCGGTGATCACCTTCAGGATATCGCTACGCAAGGAGTCCATCATCTGCGGCGTGAGATCCATGCGGTCGTGCATCAGAACGAGGCGGAGTCTCTCCGTGGCGACATTCTTGCTG
Source organism: Peptococcaceae bacterium (assembly GCA_003132605.1). Classification (GTDB taxonomy): domain Bacteria; phylum Bacillota; class DSM-12270; order Thermacetogeniales; family Thermacetogeniaceae; genus Palsa-1188. Next base: position 6,452 of record PKYJ01000036.1, read on the forward strand.
GCCCTGCCGGTTTCCTTGCCAAATATGCGCTGCAGCAGATCTAGCATCTTCTCACCCCGCTCAACCGGTACGAAGTCCCAACAGGCGTCTGACCCGG